>CAYWBR010000001.1:0-24227 GCA_964456675.1 uncultured Bacteriovorax sp.
TAAAAAAGGACCGCGACAATGAAAGCAAACATCCATCCAAACTACAAGCCAATCACAATTTCTTGCGTTTGTGGTGCTACTTATGAAACAAGAAGTACATCTTCACAAGACAAGATCGATATTTGTTCAGCTTGCCACCCTTTCTATACTGGTAAGACAAAAATTATCGATACTGAAGGTCGAATTGAAAAATTTAAGAAAAAATTTGGTAACTATACTGACAAAGTAAATAAAAAATAAAAAAAAACCACTCATTTGAGTGGTTTTTTTTTATGTATTTTTATCATCCTAAAGTTCTTCTGCATATTCATTAATCAAATTCTCACCAATTGGTCTTATAAATTGCTTTTTTATTTCTAGTTGCAACTCAGATGTTTTTAGCGGATAACCAAGAGAGCGATTTTTTAAATTTTTCATAGCATCTTTTGATAAATATTTTTTAACTATCTCACCTTTTATATGGCCGAGCTCTCCCATTTTAAATTCGCCGCAAAACTCATAATCAAAGCTATGCTTAGTTTCTTTTAAAAACTTATAAGGGTATAGCCAATTAGATTTTTGCACATCCAATCTTGAAAAAAACATCGCACACATTGGAAGAATTTTTCTATCTAAAGAAACTAATTGCGCAATTCTCTCAATGTCTGCAGAGTGCTTTAGCCGCAATACTTGGTGGCACCATTCTGGATTTGTAAAATTTTGTGAAACTTTAATTGGGCAACTATAATTATTAGGACAAGGGTAGAGAATTGAAAATTTGTTTGCGGTTAATTGCTCTCTTAAGACTAACTGCTTTTGAAAAAAAAATGGGGTTCCGGGCTCTATCCAAATAACATTTCTGATTTGATCATTGGATGCAATTAAATCCAGATACCTTTTGGTAACATCTGCACTAAATTCATTCAAAGAATGGCCAAAAAATAATGTATACGCCACATCTTTGCTTAACGAAATATCATTGCTACCTATACTTAAAATGACCTCTGGAAAAAAATGTTTTAAGATTATTTCGGCCTGCTTGAGCATCAGCTTAGACTGGTCGATTAAATGGATTTTTGGCAGTGGCAATTGCTTTTCTTTATAATAAAAAAGCAACGCTAAACTAAAAGTTCCAGGACCACAGCCAACATCAACAAACGTATGATCGGACAACTCTTTTAAAATGCGTTGCCCATGTAATTTAATCACTCGGTCTATTAAAAAGTAAAACTTTGGCATGTTTGTCGGCAGATAAAAAAGAGTATATGCAGATACTTTTCTTTCGCATTCAACATACTGGCCAAGATTTTGTCGGGAAGTAGTAAAGGCGATACTTTCTTCATTAATTAATTTTATCAACTCGTGCTCTTTTAATGGAACCAAAGTCAGGTCGACCAAATCAAGAAGGTCTAGCTGTCGTGAATTAATCATCAGTACTTTCCTCATGTATAAAATTAGATCTTAATAGATGTCAGGTACAATTTGTCACTAAAATCTTGGCATAAACATTGCTTATCTTATGATCGCGGCAAGCAATGCTAGTACAATTTAAAGTATATACAGGCTAAGACATGAATAAATTGGTATCGTTCTGCACCCTATTTCTCATTTTCATCCTGCAATCCTGTGGCACTAAATCAGAACCCAGTGCCATAATGAGCCTATATCAATCCGAGCATCCATTTAAAGTAGATTCGACCAAGAATGACATATCGAACAATGAAATCCAAGATGATTTATCGAAAACTACGATAAAATATGAAATTAATTGGTTACAAACTTGGAACGATAAGGAAGTAAAATCCTTTAAGATTGAGCGTATTTTTAGCTTTAAATTACCAGATAAAATAGCCTCTAAAACTCGTGAAGCTTTTCCTGGCATTATCGCCCTTGAGGTATTTCGGCCTAACTCTGAAACCTCCCTACCTAAACATTTAAAATGTATTTATAGACAACAAAATAACGATCGCGATTTTGAATTTCAATTTTGTACAGAGTACTCTGCAGCTATCTCTATGGAAAAATTAGAGCGTATCGAAGCATCTGCGATGAATTTAATTGACCGAGACCAACGAGAAGATATTACTTTTGACTTAAAAGAGTTTGATCAAATAACAACCTACTCTGCTTTTCCTCAAAACTTATCGGGTAAACAAGGTAAAACGAAGAATTCCTATAAAGCAGAAATCGAGCTTCAATTTCTGAAATAAAAACAGATACTAGCAACACACTTATAGACAGTTCGCAGTAGGTTTTCTATTCTTACAGGATATAAACTTATTGGGAATTAAGATCATGGACAAAGACAAAGTTATTAAGGAAATCAAATCCTACATTATAATTATCGTATCAGTGTTTGCTTTTAGATCGAGTATTTTTGAGCCTAACCACATTCCATCAGGCTCGCTACTTCCCACAAATGCCATTGGGGATTTTATTTTAGTTAATAAATTCGCATATGGATTTAAAGTTCCTTACAGTGAATGGATTGGTAAACCCTATTATCTCACCGGATTCAAGACCCCAACTCGCGGTGATATTGTTGTTTTTGAATACCCTCTAGACCGCAACACTCTTTACGTAAAACGCTTAATTGGCGTTCCTGGTGACGAGATTGAAGTTCGGGACAACGTGGTCTATCTAAATGGAAAGGAAGTTGAAAGAGAGCTAGTTAAAGACCCCAAAGAATATGCCGAGCTTTTTGATCAATCAAAATACAACCGAGATAATCTAAAATTTTATAAAAATAAAATTGGCGATAAGACATTTACAACAGCTGAAAATGTGGCGCTATTTCAACACAATAATACTCCAGGAAAAATAATTGTCCCAACTGGATCTTATTTCGTACTAGGAGATAACCGAGATTATTCTGCTGATTCTAGAATCTGGGGTTTTGTTCCTGAAGATCATATCAGAGGAAAAGCCATGGTTGTTTGGTTTAATATGGTTTACCCATGGTCAGAAGAAGAATTTCATTTTAGACCGGGAAGAATTGGAACATTATTATAACAAAAAGCCTCTCGTAAAAATATATTCGCGAGAGGCTTTTTTATTTTAGATATTACTTAGAAACTCTATTACATCCACCATAAACAGCATACGTCTTTGTTGTGATATGAGAATCAAAATCCATCATATCATCACTCATTCCATTATTTCCTTGTTTTGTTAAATCAACTTTTAAAGTAGTATTTTTCGTTTGGTATGTAATTACACCATTTACTATATCGATCGAACGAATTTTTTCAGTCTTTAAGCCATTGGAGCCTGCTTCATCAATTAAAATCGTCATCGTTTCAATATCAACAGCAGTGTTTATATTCGGCTCAGTATACTGACAGTTTACACTTTCAATACTTGCAAATGAATTTACAGATAACAAAGTTGCAGCTGCTACTAATAAAGTTTTCATAATGACCTCCGAATTTGTGTTCGAAGGATTTATAGCATAAAGAAAATTTTATGGAGAAATCTATGAATTTTTTACAAAAAAAAGGGAGGGTCAAAGCCCTCCCTTTTTGGATTTTATATAATTAGCGCTTAGATACGTCTACGTACTCACGAACAGTTGAGCCTGTATAAACCTGACGAGGACGAGCAATTTTCGTCTCCTTGGTCTCACGAAGCTCTTTCCACTGAGCAAGCCATCCAGGCATTCTTCCAAGAGCAAACATCACTGTAAACATGTTTGTTGGAATCCCTAGGGCACGGTAGATAATTCCTGAATAGAAGTCCACGTTTGGATACAAATTTCTAGACTTGAAATAGTCATCAGATAATGCTTTTTCTTCAAGACCTTTAGCAATATCTAATAACTGATCTTTTACACCTAACTGAGTAAGTACAGTGTCACATGCTTTTTTGATAATTTTTGCACGTGGATCAAAGTTTTTATAAACTCTATGTCCGAAACCCATAAGTTTGAATGTGTCGTTTTTATCTTTCGCGCGCTCAAGTGCTTTATGAGCGTCGCCACCTGCTTTTTGAATTTCCTCTAGCATTTCTAGAACTTCTTGGTTTGCTCCGCCGTGTAGTGGTCCCCAAAGAGCGTCAATTCCTGCAGAAATAGAAGCAAAGATTGAAGCATTAGAGCTACCTACAACTCTTACAGTTGAAGTAGAACAGTTTTGCTCGTGATCAGCGTGAAGAATCAGTAATACGTCTAAAGCTTTTGCTACGTCTTTAGAAGCTTTCATACCCATCATCGACATAAAGTCTTCACAGTAAGAAAGAGAAGGATTAGAAGCTACTAGCGTCTCTCCTCTTAGTGTTCTGTGAATTGCCGCTGTGATAATTTTAAATTGACCAAGCATTAAAGCAAAAATTTCATCTTTCTGCGCCGGCGTTGGGTTTGGATTGTTTAATTCTGGATAGTGTCCAGATAGTGCAACTGTGATTGCAGAAGCAATGGCCATCGGATGAGTTGTCTTTGGCATTAATTGGATCATCTTTGTGATGTATTCAGGAAGTGTAGAGAAACTTGCAACTTTCTTTTCAAATGCAGATAGCTCAGAAGCATTTGGAAGTTTTCCCCAATTTAAAAGGTAAGCAACTTCAATAAATGAAGACTTTTCTGCTAATTGCTCAATTGGATAACCTCTATAACGAAGAATACCCAGTTCCCCATCTAAAAAAGTTACAGCTGAAGCACAAGAACCAGTATTTAAAAAACCATGATCAATCGTAATAAACCCAGTATCTGCACGTAATTTTGCAATATCTACTGCTTTTTCGTTTTCAGAACCAACAAGAATTGGATATTCCAAAGTCTTGCCGTCAACTTCAATTTTAAATTTGCTCATAAAAAAGCCTCCATAGGTGTTAAATAATAAATTGATAATTTATAAATTTTGACAAAAAGCCATAGTAAAATACTTTCAAACATTCTTGGTGTCCACCCTAATCATACTCTGTTTCATACAAGATTCGAGTAGATAATTTTGGCCTATAAAGTAAATTTATCAGACCACTCTTTGGGATCATGGTGCCATTCTTTTAGACGTAGAATATCTGCAGAAGAAATCTTACCTATTTCATGAGCTGTCTCAATTAATTCAGAAAAAGTAACCAAAGAACTTAGGCTAACGGCCAACTCTGCTAATACTTTTTGTGATACTTGGGTTTGGTAATCAACAATAGAAAGACAATTTTCCACTATAAATCCAGCATTTCTCGCGCCGATTACTGCATCGTTTAAACTTGAAGCTTGATTTACTAAATCTTCTATTAAAAGCAATCTGGAATTTAATACAGGACTTCCTTCAACTTGATTTCCTTTTCCATGCTCCTTGGGTTTACTTCTAATATAACAGAGCGGTTTGGATAAAAGTAATGCCATCATCGATGCATGGGGAATACCTGCGGTAGCAAGACCAGCAAGACAATCATAGCGCTTGGTATTACTAAGCTGTATAAGTCCATCTATAATTTTTCTATGTTCCGCTACATTAGTTAAAAGCTTTCGATTGTCACAATAGAGAGGTCCCCTTAACCCTGAAGCATAAGTAAAAGGATTTTCCATTGATATTTTGATAGCATCGATTTCAAATAAAATTTTAGCGTAGTTATTCATACTCTCCTCATGTATTCAAAAATAAAAATCTTTAACCCAAGACCATTTTCAACTTCAACAAATTCACTAGGTGCGCTCAACGTTTCAGCTAATACAAATTCATCTGTCAGAAATGGAATAATCAATTTTTTAGCATCTTCCCAATCATGATGTGGGGAATTAACTGCAATTAGCACCAAAGCTTCATCTGCTAAAAAAGAAGGCAATCTTTTTAAAATTTTTCCTAAATCTTTTACCAAAGAAAAACTACTTTGTTGAAATGGAGGATCGAGAATAACTAATTCATAGGGCCCAAGCTTTGTGATTTTTCCAAAACTTTTTAAAATATCGTGATTTAAAAATTTTACTTTTGATTTATCGATATTATTAAGGCCATGGTTATTTCGCCCTAGCTCTAAGGCTGATTTTGACATATCCAAATTAATTACTTCTTTTGCATTGGCCATCAGCGCTTGAACCGAAAAGGAACAAGTATAACTAAATAAATTAAGAACTCTCTTCCCTTCTGCATGTGCCGCTACCCACTCGCGCCCGTGGCGCATATCTAAAAAAAAGCCTAAATTTTGGTTTTGCCCAATTTTTAAGGCATATTTTAAGCCATTCTCATAAACAAAATAGCTTTCAATGGACGTACCTTCAAGTACTTCAAGATTTGGTCTGTCTCCAGAGCGTGATTGCCATAAAATATGTTCAATCTTAAGCAAATTTTGATTTTTAAAATGGCCCAAGACTTCCGATATTAGATCTGGCCCATGGTTAGCATAGCTAGTTATGAATAAAAGACTGGGTGGATAAAAGTCGATTGTAATTGGAATATTAGAATCAAACTCTTTTCCCCTTCCGTGATAAATTCTTCTAGCTTCTTGTATGGGGACAAGTTTTTGAATTTTGTTATCAAGATAGTTTAAAAAATTTAACATAAAATGAGCTTAATCAGATTTGGCCAAAATGACAAAAACAATAGCGATATTTTCTTTTAGGATTTTATAAATGAAGGTTCTGCACTTGACCACCAACCAAGAAGAAGGCTTGACGATTCATCGCATGGTGAAATCTCAAATGACTAAAGCGGAACTTGTCGAATGTTATTCGGTCGAAGAAGCATTGAGCATCCTCACTAACGATGGACCTTTTTATTTTATTATTTTTGATGCCGATATAAAAGATATTACCATCGATGAATTTAGTAAAGAATCTGAAAATGTTGCAGGAAAAAGAGCAACTCTAGTAATCGGTTCTCCTAACCAGATGCGTGCGACTGTAACTTCAAAAATATTGAACGACTCTTCCATGGTTTTACTGGAGAAGCCAATTTCTCTAGAAGAATTTAAAAAAGCAGTTAAGCATGCACTCGATTGGAGTAAGAAAGAAGAATTTGAGCAGTCAATTAACGAGTTCACCAAAGATGATTTGCATCCCATGAAAATTCGTAACTTTTATTTATTTGACCAACTTCCATATGATGTATATTTAGAATTAACTAGCACCAAGTACGGTAAAATTATAACTAAAAATAAACCCTATAATCACACACTCATTCACTCATATGCGAAAAAAAATATTAAACAACTCTATTTAAAAAAAGATGAATACTTAAAATTTCTTGATCAATCTATTAAAAATCTTTTAAAAATGTATGATGGAAAGTTGTCAGAAAAGAAACGCTACATTTCATTACACTTAAAAACAGCTTTTTTTATTCATCAATACATAAAGACGTTAAATGTCTCTGAAGATATAAACTTGCTAACTCAAAAATTTATTCAATCAGTAACCCAAACTTGTCGAAGTTATGACAGTTTGACTTCCCTTTTAAAAGATTTTCCTGAAACACAATCCTTTACCTTTGCCTACCAAACAGTATATTCCTCTTATGTATGCCATTTTATGCTGCAAACAATTGGCTGGCACGCTGACATGTCAAAAGATAAACTAATGCTATCATGCTTACTCCAAGATATTTCGTTGAACAATGAAGATTTAATAAAAATTCGCTCTTTAAACGATCCTCAACTAAAGCAGTTTCCTGAAGAAGATCAAATCGCGTTTAAAGAACATCCCTTAAATGCCGCTTTAGTATCAAATTATTTTTCAGGCTTTACCGAAGTTGATTTTATTATTGCTGAACACCATGAACATCCAAACGGAGATGGTTTCCCTAAGGAACTTAACTCTTCGAGTTTAACAACAATTTCTTGTATTATGATTTTGGCCACAAGCTTTACATCAAGACTTGCAACGAGCGCGAAAACTGACTCTGTTTATCTAGATATTTATAACCAAATGAAAAGAATTTACAATACCGGAAACTTTAAAGATCCGTTAAAAGCATTGGAAAAAGCTATAAAAATGTAAATTACAGTTTTAGGTTTACTAATGTTTCAATTATTTTTTTATAAGTATGCTTTTTAAATTTATCAAATAAATAATTCATCATTAATTTATTATCTATGGCTTTAGTTGGATTCTCTTCTTTTTGCCTCATCAGCTCTTCAACATAGCTTTCCGCAATTATGACTACTTTTGATAATGGCGAAATATCATCCTTAAATTCAATGGCAAAGCCAATCCCATTGGTCATTCCATGGTGTTGCTTAATTAGCAAATCTGAGCCATGGGGAGCTCTTTTGTAAGTATTCATCATTTCAGCGGATAGCCTTGCATGATTTAATACAATTTCTTTATCCTTATCTGCAACTTTATCATCAAACAGAATATCTTCTTCATATTTTAAATGGGGATATTTTGCATAGATAGGAGTGAGCATAATATCGTGAAAAAAAAGTACGAAATTTATTTTTTCGACATGTCCCTCTCCCCCCCAAGAAATATGAGTCACTATATGTTGAGCAATATATGAAGCGAGCATCGAATGAACGTAGATATGCCCCTCTTTATTGTTTTGCAATAAAGACAACAGCCCCCGTAAACTTTGAGTCTCCTTGGCAATTTCTTCCATTGATTTTACACATGCCATAGAAAGCTGTGCTAATTCTTGGGTAACTTCCGGCGAACTAACCAGTGTAGCGGCAACAAATTCAAAACCTCTCGACATCGCTTCTACTTTTTTCTCAACAGGTGAATCACTCGCTTTCAAAATATCTAATACCCTGGAAGAAACCTGATTAACCATAACAAGTCGATCGTTCGCATTTACATATAATGTTTGAATTCCATCGCTATAAAACTTCTTTATCGTACTTGATACAGGGCTGCCTTTTTTTAAAACTAAAATATAATCATTTTCAGTATCATTTTTTTTGGTTTCAAGATAGATATTACATTCAATGGAGTTAACATTTAAAATTGACTTCGTAGGGACTGGGTAATACGGTGTCACTACTTTTTCTGCCATTTCCTTTGCTGTAACACCTAAAATCTTTGCTACGATTCTTATGAAATGTTGCAAATTATAAGTAGATGGTACATTTATCACGTTAATCATATTCTTAGGCAGGGTTCCTAGAACCATAAACGGTATAACCATTTCTGATTTTTCTAAATATTGCTGTAACCCAAGGGCCGTTTCTTGGCCATTTATCATATTAAGAGAAATAACTACATCAGGGAGAGGATTTTTTGACAAATATGCAATAGCATCTTTTGCATCTGCCACTGTTATTACTTGTGTGCCCGTATATACTTCTAAATTAAGCATATACAAATCATTTAAAATTTCATTATCAGATACGAGTAAAACAGTACGCATGATTACACCCTTAAATATATAATTATCAATAATTTTATCATGCTCTAGAAATAATACCTAAAAAAGTATATAAACTATGTTTTACCGGAGTAAATCGATATGAGACTACAAAAGACATATAAGGGAAAATTCATTAAACGCTACAAGCGATTCTTTACAGATGTAGAGATGCTTTCTGGGCCAGATGCTGGCAAAATAATAACCGCCCATTGTCCTAACACTGGAAGCATGAAGGGACTACTTATCGAAGGCGCCGAAACAGTTGTTACCCACACAGATAATCCCGATCGCAAACTTCAATACACCTTAGAAATGATTTCCTTAAACAAATCCTTAGTCGGAGTAAATACCAGTATCACAAATAAATTGGTACACGAAGCAATACTAAACCAAACGATCTCTGAACTCTCTGGTTACCAAAACGTTAAACCAGAACATAAAATATCAAAAGAGACTCGTTTAGATTTTTATTTATCAGGTCATCTGGAACGACCAGACTGTTATATCGAAGTTAAAAATGTGACATTAAAAGATAGCGCCACCAATTCGGCACTATTTCCAGATTCCGTCACAGAAAGAGGGTTAAAACATCTAAATGAGTTATATGAACTTAAAAAGTCCGGTGCAAGGGCCGTTATGATTTACGTTGTTCAAAGAGAAGATGTTGATCATTACTGCATTAGTAATGATATCGATCCAGCTTATTCAAAGCGCGCCCTTGAACTAAAAGACCAGGGCCTAGAGATATATGCTTACCAATGCCAATTAAACGAAAATGAAATCAAAATTTCAAAAAAATTACCAATAAAATAAAAAGCCCAAGAATAGATCTTGGGCTTTTATTTATTCCTAAATAAACAAATTTAAAATTATGCTGCTTTCTTATCTTCCTGCTGATTAAATTGCACAGAAGAAGTTCCCTTTGCTTTAAATTCCATTAACTTTGCATGGTTTTGTGCCTTTTTTTCTTTAGTAGTAAGTTTCTTTTTTTGTTTATGACTTTCGTGCTTCTTTCCCATAATACGTACCTCCAAGGAAGAAATTCTTTCATTGCTACTCCTATCGGACATTTTATCGCATTACTTGAGTATTTAATTCCACTAAATACTAGCCCCTTGAAATCACTTCATTTACCGAATCATATAAGTAATCTTTATAATGGCCAAACTGCCCATTAAGGTTGCCGAAGTGTCCAGGATCATTTTTGCACCACTAAACACCACACTAGAATTAATTGACTTTTTGACTCCGCTATAAAGGCTAAAAAGTCCCAAGTTGGCACCAAATAATTGGCACAACGTTTGCTCCCTTTCTGGCGAATCAATACACAGGGGGATTCATGAATTTTAAAGCTAAAGCCAATGTAATTTTTTCAATACTAACATTTTTTTTATTAAGTTTATCGAACTCTACCTATGCTGGCCTTACACAACTGCTTTCAATTTCAAATGAAGAGGATAAAGAGATTACGAGATTTTTAATTGAAACTGACAAAGATGACAGAATTGCTTTAAAGTTTCACCAGGACACCCATGCTCCCAACGGTGGTCTAATTCGAAGAGTAACCGCCACTTCTACTGACTTAAATCAAGCAAAA
Source organism: uncultured Bacteriovorax sp. (assembly GCA_964456675.1). GTDB lineage: Bacteria > Bdellovibrionota > Bacteriovoracia > Bacteriovoracales > Bacteriovoracaceae > Bacteriovorax. Next base: position 10,861 of record CAYWBR010000001.1, read on the forward strand.
GGATTGATTTTAAAACAACAAGACAAATATATTGTCGTGGCACTAAAATCTTCAAATTTTGATCGAGAACTAGGTGGCGTGATAAAGATTGATACCTTAGTAAATGGAGCTACTGGTGCGAGAAAAATTTATGAGATTAATTTAGCAAAAGATAAAACAGGTTGGTCAATTTTTAATCGACAAAACACTAAAATTACTAAGATGCATTTAGTAAGTAATAAACTTAAATTATTCGGAACAGTTGGCATAAAAGAAATCAAAATGAATTAGATAAAAATTTTCAATTAAATACACCAGGTCAGCTAATATTGATCTGGTGTATTTAATGTTTTACGCAATTTTTACCTTCTGCATTTTATTTAACTCTGATTCATTTAATATTTTAACTTCTTCTTCAAATCTTCGATTAATCTTTTCAACTATATGATAAAAAGCTGGTCGAAGCTCAGAGCGATGGTCTTCTGGAACAAAATCTTCATAGCGAGCAAACAAGTAAAACTCATTATCAGGTGAATGTTTATAATTTTTACCATTGCCATAAAAATTCATAATTCTTGTGTCGAGGGTAAAGCGTACATACTCATCTCGCGAGTCCCAATCAATTTTTTGAAACTCAGTCAATGTTTCATCCAAATTTTTTGCAGCTAAACTATAAAGTGAATTAATTGGTATTTTGAAATGCATTTGTCTAGAAAAGTTAATTTTATTTAAAAAATTTTTATCATTAACTTTTAAAATAACTCCATGTTTTGAAATTTGATGAATTGATATTTTATTGGAATGATCTACAAAATCCTTGTCCAACTTTAACATTAAAGGAATGGAAGTCTTCAACCTAAACCCTCTAAGCATATAGTGTTCAGTTAAAATTTTTCGATATACAAATTTTGAATAAATCTCCTTACTCATCCATTTCATTGAGGTAATCGTATAATACGGGCCGTGCTCAGACTCATATGAAAAGAGAATCTCTTCTTTTCGATCAAACCAAGTTAATCGCAGACGACTATCCATATAGCTTTCATAGAGGTCATACAGACTCGATTTTAAAACTTGGGTTTTATTACTAAGCCACACGACTTGATTTTTTAGTTCTTGTAAGGAACGATTTAACTGAGTAAGGGATTGTACATTATTAAAATTTTTAAATTTTTCTCTTTGAATTAGACAGGTCTGGTCCCAATCGGCCCAGTGAAAAGTCAAATTATCAGTTAGCACTAACGCTTCTGTTAAATTTGGCCGCTGTAAATACTTGTCTAGAAAAAGTGTTTTTGAACTCATAATTAAAACCCTGTCCAAGAATCAGTTTGTATGTACATTGTACATATCCGACCAAACTATTCGGGCACCAAGGGCAAAAACTTTACAAATTTCTAAAATTATTAGCTTATTAGCATTTCATTCATGATAAAATTATTTTTAATAATGCCCATAAATTATGGCAATGGGAAATAAGATATGAAAAATCCATTCGAGCTACTCGAACAAAATTCTCTAGCTTTTAAACTAACTCCTATTAGTTATCGTGAAATTTTCCATCTAGTTGAGGTGCCATGTGATATATACGGTAGTGTTGATGGTTTATTCAAAGTTGTTATCTATAAAAAAGGCGAAGTGCACGCTCATATTATCCGAGATTTAATCCATAAAAAGATAAAAAATATTTTTGTCTTAGAGGAAAATCGTTCTCTACTACGCGAAGTTCAGCAGGAGCATTTAAGATCTGTCACCAGGTCCCTATCTATTGGAGATCCTCATGAAAAAGCTAAACTTATGGCCAATGCTCTAACTTTAAATATGGGCTATCTTTATGAAGATCCGACCAACGATGCAATACTTTCTCTACAAGTTCAATCAGCAAAAAACTTTGCTCTATTTCTCTATAATAAACCTCAACTTCACGAAAACCTATACAACGAATTTATTAAACAGGGACACCACTACGTACTTAGCCAACCCTTTATTTCAACACTTTTTTTCATCGGAGTGTTGAAACAGTCAAGATTGTATGCCGATAAGGATGTCGAGTTACTCTTTTTAACAAGCTACTTAAAAGACGTTGGAATGAGTGCCATCCCTGTAGACAAATTTAATGATGAAGAGCTAGATGATCATTCAAAAAAACTTCTAGCCTCACATCCTCAACTATCTCTCAATATACTAAAATCAAGAGTGGCACTACCTCCAAATTATTTAAAAATCATAGAAAACCACCATATCTTTAGTACGCTTACTAACGAAAAAAATCTACACGACAAAGAGGATGAAGTTATATTTGGCTTTGAAACAATCATGATGGCCGTAATGGATACAGTGGCTGCAATGATAACTCCAAGACCATTTAGAAAGCCTCACACCTTGTTTAATGCACTCGATGTAGTTCGCGTGCTTATTGCAGATCAATACCCACAAGAGTTTAAATTGATCGTTTTTTATTTTAAAAACTTTTTTAAAAATAATGGGTAATAATTATTATTAGGTGACCAAATCCATTCAATATAAATTCCTTTTCAAATCGCATATTTATTGAAAAACTAATTTTGTACTTCAAAAAATAACGACCATCAATCTAAGGAGGGATAAATGGCTAGTTACGATGTGAGTCCATTAACTGGTATCATAGAGGAAGATAAAGTTTTTGTTGATTTTGGCGAACATGAAGGAAAATCTGTTCTAGAAATAGCTGACACTCTTCCTGACTACTATGATTTTTTGCTCGAAAACAAAAACTCTGGACGCTGTACAATTAGAAGATCCAAAGATAAATCATTTAAACTTTACGTTTCGCAAATTGCTCATTAATTTTCTATAAATTAAATACATTTCTTGGGCTTTTTGCCCAAGAAATGTTAAAATCTAACAGAATCCTAACAATACCTAACTACTAATTTGATTAAAATACTCTTATTTTATGAGGATATGTTGAATATAAAATCAAAAACCCAAGACGCATTATTGTTTTATTTTTTAAAATTTTTAGCCATTATAGTCATTGTACTATTATTTGGAATTATTGCCTCTCTTGTATACTCTGCCCTTCCTGCAATTAATGCATTTGGATTTAGTTTTTTTATAAGTCGTGACTGGAATCCAATTGAAGAAAACTTTGGCGCTCTTCCTTTTATTTTTGGTACTGTTGTTACCTCATTTCTAGCAGTTCTTTTGTCAACACCAATAAGTATTTGCATCGCCCTCACTATTTGTGAATATCTTCCTAAAAAATTCGCTAAAATCCTTGCACTGCTTGTTGAAATGATCGCTGCAATTCCAAGTATTGTTTTTGGGTTATGGGGTATTTTTCATCTGATTCCATTTATTAAAGAGACTCTTGCCCCATTTTTAAAAACATATTTAGGGTTTTTACCTTTTTTTCAAGGCCCAAGCTTTGGTATCGGAATCTTAACAAGCTCTATCGTGCTTGCTATAATGATTACGCCAACAATATCCTCCGTTTGTAGATCAATATTTGAATCAATTCCGGCTCTACAAAAAGAAGCAGCCTTAGGTCTTGGGGCTACTAAGTTTGAAACCATCAAATTAAGCATACTTCTTCCCTCTCTCTCTGGGATAACCTCTGCCGTCATCTTAGGATTAGGCCGAGCACTAGGGGAAACCATGGCAGTAACAATGCTTATTGGTAATTCACCCATTATAAGCCAATCGCTTTTTAGTCCAGCTGCAACAATGGCATCTGTAATGGCAAATGAATATACTGATGCCAACTCACCACTTCATATTTCTTCGTTATGCTATATAGCACTTGCTCTTTTTTTAATCACCTTCCTATCAAACTTTATGGCCAAACTAATTATTGGTAGATTCCAGAAAGGAAGTGAGAAATAAAATGAATTATCATTTGATTAGAAAATTAAAAAATCACTTATTTACCTTAGGGCTATTTATTTGTAGCGTTGCTGTACTTACCCCGTTAATACTAATTTTAAAATTCGTTATTTCTGAAGGGTATTCATCGCTATCGCTAGATTTTTTTACGGAAGTACCTAAGCCGGTTGGAGAAATTGGTGGAGGAATGAAACACGCCATATTAGGTACAATTTATATGGTTTTACTGGGTTCATTGTTTGCCATACCTATTGGTGTTGGGTGTGGGGTTTACTTGGCAGAATTTAGAAAATCTAAGTTGTCTCGCTTTCTTAGAATATGCGTGGACTTAATGACAGGGATTCCCTCAATTGTAATTGGCATTTTTGCCTATCTCCTCATAGTTGTACCATTAAAAAGTTTTTCTGCTTTGGCCGGTGGATTTGCTTTAGCACTTATTATTCTTCCTGTTGTAATAAAAACCAGTGAAGAGATTTTTAAGCTAGTCCCCAATCATATGCGCGAGGCTGGATTAGCATTAGGGCTTCCTCGCTGGAAAGTTATTGTACACATCGTTGTTAAGGGTTCATTTTCAAACTTAATCACCGGTATGATCTTAGCAATTTCTAGATCAGCGGGGGAGACAGCGCCACTTTTATTCACCTCTTTTGGCAGTTTGTATGTAAGCTATTCTCTCAATGAACCCATGGCTTCCCTTCCTGTACAAATCTATACTTATGCAATTTCGCCATTTAAAGAATGGCATAAACAGGCTTGGGCAGCAGCTTTTGTATTAGTAGTAATTGTTTTAGGATTAAATTTGTTCGCAAGGACAGTAGTCTCTTCATTAAAGAGAAAATAATAGGGCGATATATATGATAGATAATAAAAATTATATTTTAGAAACTAAAAATCTGCATGCTTGGTTTGGTGATTTTCATGCTGTTAAAGGCATTGACCTAAAGTTTGAAGAAAAAACTATTAATGCGATCATTGGCCCATCTGGCTGTGGAAAGTCGACCTACCTGAGATGCTTAAATCGTATTCACGAAGAAATCGAAGGTGCTTCTGTTAAAGGAGAGGTTCTTCTTGAAGATAAAAATATCTATGCAAAATTTCAAGATGTCGTACAAGTCAGAAGTAGAATTGGAATGGTATTTCAAAAGCCAAATCCATTTCCATCAATGACCATTTTTGAAAATGTAGTGATTGGCTTAAAGCTTCAAGGTAGATTAAAAAAATCAGAATTGTACGATGCTGCCGAGTCGTGCTTAAAAAAAGCAGCTTTGTGGGAAGAGGTAAAAGATAAATTAAATGCCCAAGGCACCTCTCTTTCAGGAGGACAACAGCAAAGATTATGCTTGGCCAGGGCACTTGCAGTAAACCCACCGGTACTGCTCATGGATGAACCTACATCTGCCCTAGATCCTATTGCAACTGCAAAAATTGAAGAACTTATGAGTGAAATAAAAAAAGATTATACCGTTGTTGTTGTCACCCATAATATGCAACAAGCAGCTAGGATTTCAGATACAACTGCGTTCTTTATCTATGGTGAACTGATTGAACATGGACAGAGTTCAGATATTTTTACTAACCCCAAACAGAAAAAAACAGAAGACTATATTTCTGGTCGATTTGGTTAAAAGGATTTTTATGAATATAACATGTAAAGATTTAAGAGATTTAGTATTAAAAATGTCTAGCGCGGTTGAAGCTTCCCTTCAATCAGCATTTAATCGTGAAAAATCACTTGAAGACTTATTTGAACTAGAAGCAAAAATCAACGACTATCATAAAATTATTGATGATAACTGTTTTAAATATATTGCCCTAAAAGCTCCTCATGCTAAAGATTTAAGAACTGCTCTAGCAATAATGAAAATGAACTCTGATCTTGAACGTATGGGAGATCAGGCACTCAAAATAAAAAGACATTTCTCCAAAGTTAATCGTGACATATTACTATTAAAAAATATGGCTTTAGAAGTATCCTTAATGGTAAAGAATAGTTTAGATTCTTTCGTACGCTCTGATATAAAAATGGCAACCGACGTAATCGAACATGATCAAGAAATTAATTTTTTGAATAGAGACATTGTCCATTCTCATATCAACCAAATAAAAAATAACGACATCAGTTTCGATGAAGGTTATGCCATAATAAAAATATCAAAAAACCTCGAGAGAATTGGTGATCACGCTAAAAATATTGCAGAAGATGTAATTTTTCTTGAATCTGGTTCAGACATAAGACATAGTCCAGAATTCAAGCAAGCAAAACCCACGCGAGATAATTAATTACAACATAAGAATTGAATTAATTTAAATAGCTATCGGAGAAACAATGAACACCACTAGCATGCATAACCCACAAGCTATTATAGTTGAAGACGAAAAAGAAATATCGCTTCTTTTAAAAACAGCGCTAAATGAAATTGGATTTGACGCCAGTGAGTTTCATGATGGAAAACAAGCTCTAGACCATCTACAAAACAGTGACCCAAAATCTATAAATCTTATAATACTCGATCGCATGCTACCGTCAGTAAATGGAATTGAAATTTGTAAATTTATTAGATTATACAAGGCGACTCAAAAAATTCCAGTATTAATTGTTACAGCTTTATCTAGTCCTGAAGAAATTATTGAAGGGCTAGACGCAGGCGCTGACGACTATATCACAAAGCCGTTTGACTTACAGATATTTAAGGCAAGAGTTCGCTCTCTGGTGCGTAGAGGTACTCAACAAAAAAATGAAACTGAATCAAATAGCCGTATTTTGAAGCATAAATCCTTAGTTCTAGACTTAGACCAGTGCAAAGTATGGGCAAACAATGCGCCACTTGAACTAACACTTTCAGAATTTAAATTATTATCTTGTTTTCTCATGAATCCTGGAAAAGTACTCACAAGAAATCAATTAGTCGAATACATTCAGGATGGCCCTGTGCATGTGACTGACCGAACTATAGACACTCACGTTTTTGGCCTAAGAAAAAAACTAGCGGATTTTTCAAGTATTATCGAAACAATCAGGGGCGTTGGATATCGAGTAATAAACGAGGAATAATTTTTCAATGAATAAGCACAGTCGCTTTGTTTATATCTATTATTTTTTATGTGCTCTATTTATACTATTTGCGTATTTATTCTGGCCAAATAATGCAAGCAATATTAAGTCATTTTTCTTTGCTCTGTTAATTTTTTGGAGCTTAATCAATATTATATTTACCGTTAGGCTATCGTCCCCCAAGAAAGATCTAATTCAAGATGTGTTAACATTTCCTGGAAGTGATTGGGATGAAGTTGATAAAAAGCTCACGCTTTTAATAAAAAATAACCATCAACTTAAAGATGATATTGAAAAAGAAAAATCCAAATTTGAATTATTCATAAAGTCCTTTCCTTCCCCTGTCTTTATTTTAAACAATGATCAGCAATTCATTTTTCTCAATAACCGGCTGCGAGAATTATTCCATTTTCACGAACAAATAACAGAACCAATTCATTTACTTCAAGTTTTAAGAGACCATGAATTGGATGAACTAACTCAGAACGCTCGAAAATTAAAAAATGTTCAAACTAAAGAACTTAGTTTTCTACCTATTAATGATCAAAATCGCCAGTATTATACCATTTTCACTTCCTATTTACCTAGTTACGGTGCTTTTGAAGAATGTGTTATCGGATTTCTTATTGAAACTACTGAACAAAAGCTAACACATAAAATGCGTGAGGAATTTGTTGCAAACGTTTCACATGAACTCAGAACTCCACTGACGATTTTAATGGGTCAATTACAATTATTAGAGCGCAAAATTTCTAACATTCCAGATGCACTAGAACTTTCAAATAAAATTCAGCACAATAGTAAGCGCCTACTTTCCATGATGAATGAATTACTTGAATTATCAAAACTAGAATCTCAAGGAAGAATAATTAAAGAGAACATTGAAATAGATATTTTAATTGAATCTATTTTATTTGACTTGAATGATAAATACAAAGACCTCAACATTGAAATGTTAACCTGTTTTGATTCGAATACGGCTTTTGTAAATGCAAAGCTTTTTGACCAACTAATGATCAACTTACTTGAAAATGCATTTAAATATAATAAAAAAAATGGAAAAATACATGTCCATGTTTTTCAGGATGATAATTCTACAAAAATAATCATTTCTGATACTGGAATCGGAATACCGGAAGGACAAGTTCATAGAATTTTCGAACGTTTTTTTAGAGTAGATTCTTCTCGTTCATCTGAAATACAAGGAACTGGACTTGGTCTGTCAGTTGTTAAGCATATTGTTCAAAAACATTTAGGCCAAATTAAAGTTACTTCATCTGAAAATGATGGGACTACTTTTGAAATCAGCTTACCTAGAGTTTAGCCTATTATCTTAAGAATATTGCTTGGTGTATTGTTGGCGATAGAAAGCATGGCGGTAGTTGCATTTCCAGCAATTTGAGTTTTCATTCTCTCTGCTGCCTCTTTTGCAACATCTACGTCTCTAATTTTTGATTTACTAGATTCAGTATTTTCTCTTGAAACTTGTATGTTTTGAATAATAGATCCCATCCGATTAGATATCGCTCCAAGCTCAGCACGACTTGAACTAATGGAAGTCATCATTTTATCTATTGCACCTAAAGAGTTTTGTGCCCCTTCTTTTGACTTAAGACTTACTGAATCGATGCCAAAATTTCCTTTTGCATCCATGACTCGTTTCATATCGTAACGAAGACGATCATTGAAAGAGTCTCCTCCAATTCCTATTTGTAGATCATAAACTGAACCTTTTTCATTAATAATATGATTACCATTAAACGTTGTGGATTCTGTTAATCTCTTAACCTCTTGTTTTAAACTTTGAAACTCTTTATCAATGATCGCTCGATCAATATCTGAGACTGTGTCAGTGGAAGCTTGCATGGCAAGTTCACGAAGTCTTTGCGACATATCGTGCATAACTCCCAAAGAGCCCTCTGCAACTTGCACAAGTGAGATTGAATCATTTGTATTTCTTTCAGCTTGATACAGCGAACGAGTTTTAGCACGGAGTTTTTCAGATATAGCAAGGCCAGAAGGATCGTAAGCAGCACTTACTATTCTATCCCCCGAAGACAAGCGAACATTTTCTCGAGACTCATCATGGGTGTGCCCCTTTAAAATTCTTTGGGCAACCATGGAGCTCACGTTCGTTGAGACTCGCATCTAAAAACTCTTCCTTGATTATCAACAGACCACTACCTTGTGGTCATATTTACCCATCGGTAAGTTTTTCCTAAAACGTTAATCAGAATAAATACTAATGCTGAATTAGTTGAGAATAGATGTCCATTAATTGTGATGTTGTATTTTTGCGATGAAAGCGTTGAACAAACTCCCATGACCTACTAATTTTCTCTTCTAATTTATCTTCATGCAATATAAGAACTTCATTCATTCCCCGTGCAATATCTGAAATCATATATGGATCAACGTACGTTGAATCGGGGCCTGCAACCTCTGGAAAACAAGAGCCATAGCTAGTGACAACAGGAACCTTAGAAAACATGGCCTCAATAAGGGGAATTCCAAAGCCTTCAAAAAATGAAGGAAATGAAAAGATTTTTGCCCCGAGATAAAGATGGTGAAGATCTATTTGGTCTACGTCCGAAAAAATATAAACTGACTGTTTTAAATTCAATTCATTAACAATTTTTCGACACTCGTCTATATATCCCCCACCTTTTCCAACCAGTACAAGTTTTAAATCTTGATGATTTAATCGAATTTCGTTAAATGCATAAATCAAATTTTTTTGATTCTTTCTTTCTTCAAACGCACCAACATTTAAAATATATGATTTTTCCACTAGGCCATACTTTAAAAGAGTTTTCTTCAAAGAGAGTGTCGCCCCACTGTCATAAGCGTTTTGATAATATCGCGGATGACAACTTTGATAATGGATGCGAATTTTATCCTCTGGCACTTTCAAAAATTCTATTATGTCACGTTTGGTTTGCTCGCCAATCGCAATTACTAAATCTGCAACTTTCACACTATGTTGAAATTTTTGCATATAAACAACTCTATCAATCCATGGAAAATATTCTGGATAGCGAATGAAAATCAAATCATGAATAGTAACTACTTTTTTAATGTTGAGTTTCTCAATTCCTCGCGGAAGTTCATGGCTTAATCCATGAAAAATATCTACTTTGGATTTTTTAATTTCGTTTGTTAACTCGAAACTTCGCCATAGCGGATGGAAGGTTTTCCAAAATATTTTTTGGGGAATTATTTTTTTAAGGTTTCGCCCATTGTCCCAATTTTGCTCGATGTTTTTATTAACTTTTGGAGTAAATAGCAAATATGTATTTTCAGGATAAAATTCCAGTAATTGATCGATTAAAGTTCTAGAATAGTTTCCCAACCCTCGTTCGTTACAATAAGCTCGCTTAGCATCGAATCCTATAATCATAAAAAAATTTAACCTTTACATATCGAATTCATTAAAACCCCGGATTAAATTTTATACTAAAAATGACCTCTCCTGCTAGTTGAAATGATTGAGTGGGTACCGAATTAATGACAAATTTTGGTTTTAACTGCATTTGATTTGAATTTTTGGAAAATAATAAAGACTTCCAATTAATCTGCGCCAAGCTTAGTTCCATGCAAGTGCCATTACATTTTAATCCGTTTAATTCTTGGTCATAGGATATTAATAAAAAACGTCCTTGATCATCTGAAGGCAAATCAAAAGCATCAGCGTTCTCTAAATACACCTCAAGGTTTTTAATAAATTTAAGAGAATCTTTTTTAGTAGGGTCTTTAATCTGTAGTTCTATTTTATCTAAATGTATAAAATCAATATACTTAGTTTCAGTGTCTTTCAATTGGCTTATATCAATAAGTTCAGCATCTAATTCTATGGCCTTTCCTTCAGAGCCTTGAATGGTCATATTGGCAAAAAAGCGCGCTACTTTTTTAAGAAGTGGCCCAACTAAAAAAAGCTTACCAAAACCTTTCGCAAATTCATCGACTTCACCGGCTTCAATTTTAAATGCAAATTTCATCGGTTGATCATTGACCAATTCATTGACCATCTTCGAACCAGAGGTTGGCACCAGCTCTTCTCTGACTCCACAAGAGCTGCCTAGCAACAGAAAAACTGTTGAAATTACGATCGCTATTAATAATTTTAGATATTTCATAGTGCCGAATTATAGCAAAATTTTAGACAAATAATTAAAACGTGTAGGATTTACACAATTGAACCTTGCACAGTCATTTTTAGTTATCATATGTCCATGAAACAGCAATATTTTAAAGTACTTTCATTAATAAGCGTTCTTTTCCTTAGCGCAATTTGTATTTTTGAAGTTAAAGCAAAGAACTATCAGACTCTCCCCCAAGGAAGAAGCACATTCGGGTATAAATATGTTGTCACAGATCAAATTACCCACAAACTTGATTCCAACGGGATAAAAGAAAGTTATTCTATAAAAGAAGAAATAAATTCTAAACAATTAGAAAATATCAGTACAACTTTCAAAAGCTATTTTGAAGTGCTAAACCAAATATCACCCGAGGCTTACCAAGCTTTTCATCTTGGGGAATATAAAGTAGAAGCAGAAGGAAATGTAGTTGCACAAGGTATTGGTATGGGGCATGGGTTTACCAATAAACTTACAGGATATTTTGCATTGCCACTATATCGTGCAACTTCAAAAGTTGATTTAAAACAAACAAAATTCTCTAACATGGAAGCAGTTAAAAATTCACTTCAAAATTTAACACCTACAAACACCACAGAGAGTTTGGTAAAGCAATTCACAGAACAAATACCAGAAGCCTCTGGAGAGGTGATTCAATCATTAATAACGAATTATTACGGCTATAAACCGCTGGGTAATTGGAATAAAAGCTCTCCAGGGGATCTAGAGTTTGGACTGATGTACAATGTTATCAGTGAGATAAATTACGGAAGTACATTTGTGGTGGGAAGTATTTTACCAACAGGACAATCCGATGACCCTGATAATTTACAAGATATTGCATCCGGAGATGGTCAAACAGACTTATTTGTTGAAAATTTATCTGGGGTGAGTTTTTTTGACGGATTTTTAGAGTTAGACGTTAGAAACCGCTACACCCATCAGCTAGAGGAAACAAAGTATATGAGGATTCCTGACAATGAAGAATTTCCACTGACAAGCAAAAAGCAATACATTAAAGAAAAATTAGGCGACAAAATCGAAAATGAAGTAAGCTTAACAACTACGTTCTTAGAAAGTTTCTCTCAGTCAATTGGAATCCTTTATCAAAAAAAATATGCCAATCGCTATAACCTAAACTCTGAGATGGCCAAAAACATCTTAGAAAAAGGAAGCGATGAAGAATCCATGTGGCTTAAAGCAAGCGTAAAGATTTCAACTATCAATTTTTTTAAAAATAATAAATTCTTTTTACCGTTAGATATTGGTGGAAGTTATCAATCTTTGATGAAAGGAAAAAACACTCCCGAGTATCACCGAATAGATTTAGATTTTCGTCTATATTTTTAGACTAAATAGGAATAGAGAATTTTTCCTTTTTCTTCAGTTAAAAGATTATAGGGATCATTTTTTAAAAATAAAAATCCGTCCAAATCGTAATAATCAACACCACCGGCGATATTAAGGGCCGAAGAAATACCTAAGCTTGTTTCCACCATGCAACCAAGCATTGTTTTTAATCCTAAAAGCTTGGCCTGTCGCAATTGCTTTACGGCCTTAAAGTAGCCACCAGATTTCATTAATTTTACATTGATTACATGAAAACGCTCTTGATAATAATTAGTAATATCATGTCCAGTAACAGACTCATCGGCCACTAACAAAGTAGGACATACTCGAAATAGTTCCAGCATTTCATCGTGCTTAGATGCATGTAATGGTTGCTCCATAAATTCGACTCTCTCAAGTGGTATAGACTCTAAAAAAGACATCACTTGATCTGGATTCTCAAAAGCCTCATTAGCATCAATCCTTAAAGGCACCGAAGTATGTTTTAATACTTCATTTAATAAATCAGTTGCGCAATCCTTACCGACTTTAATTTTAATTGTTGAAAATCGATTTAAACTATAATCGCGTATAAAGGATTCAATTTTCATTGGATCCATAATTGGAATAGAAAACGATGTTTTCACTGACGTTAATGTATTTAATCCAAGTAAGCCCTGAACAGTTTTTCCTGACAAAGTTGCAAGATAATGTAAAAAAGCTGATTCAACTCCAAATTTAAATGATTGAGGATAATCTTTTTGATCTAAAAAATAAATCAACGCTTCAACACCATTAAGTTCTGGGGGTACTTCGCTTTTAAAATCCTCAAAACTTTTTATTATCAATTCTCTTGATTCTTCATACCGAACATTAAATGCAATCTCTCCCCCTCCGACAATATTTCCGCTCTTAACTTCAACAATAAAATTACGTTTTATATTTGTTGAATTTCGTGAAATACTCCAATCAAATTTCAAAGGAAGTTCAATCTCTCTCATTGT
>CAYWBR010000001.1:24237-82467 GCA_964456675.1 uncultured Bacteriovorax sp.
ACCCTGCCTTAGTCCTTACCCAACCAAAATGCTCCAGTAGCCATATTTCAAAATATGACAAAAACTAATAACAGTATAAAATATAATTAAAAATTTGCATCTAACTAAGTTTGGTCTATATGTTAAAAAATTATCTCTTAAACCCTGATTTCCTTTTAAATGTTATATACCTAGTTATTTTTTTATTTATTGTTTATAAGGTTCTTGGGGGTACGCTATGGGAAAATTTCCAGAAAAAAATTGCACCATGGACGCAGCCAACTGAAAAAGACTTCGATCAACTAATTAAAAGAAAAATGGACATGCTTAGATCGAATAATGGTCTTTATGTTCCAGATAGTGAATTACATGCTGTAAATTTAATCAAAAAATCAAAAGATTTAGCAACCAAACAATCAATAAGCGTTCCACAACAATTTAAAGATATCTATGCAGATTTAAACTGGGGAACAGGTGACGAGGTTAAAAAAATCGCTAAGCTTTTTCAAAGAGAGTTTAGTTACTCACCAAATGAAGCAAATTTAAGAGAGAATTTAAAAGTATATATTAAAGAACAAAGTTCGATAGAAATCATTAATCATTCTACGAAAGAAGAAATCATTACATATCTCTACAATAGAGCGTTATTATCATATTACCTATCTGATCTTGATTCTCAAAAACATGGGCTAACTAATAAAATTGCACTCAGGTTAAATATACCGGTTGAATTATTTACATTTAGCTTGCAATATTCGCTATTCGCTGATGAAAATCTGTCGCGACACTTAAATAGCTTGAGATTTAAACCTGAAATATACTGGAGCAAAATTTCATCTGAAGATAAAACACTGTGCCTAGAGTTGTTTAAACAGAGAAATGCAATTCTTATGGTAAAAGGAGTGAATTCATTAAATGATATCATCAGACAGAATTTTATGATTTCAGATTTCATTCGGCCATGGCCAAGTATTTCAAAAAATAATGAATTAGAGGATTCATTATTTATTCTAAGATCGCATCATTCTTATTCATTAGAAGATATTAAAAAAAATTATAAAAAATTAGCTCAAGAAAAACATCCAGATAAAGTTTTAGCTTTGAAACTCCCTAAAGAAATTGAGCTAAATGCTATAAAGCAATTTCAAATTATCCAGAATGCAATGTCTATTGTTCAAAAATATAAAGGGAAGTAAAATGTTTAAAAAAAATGAAGAAATAACAAAAAAAATTTACCGCGAATTGATAAAAACAATTTCTGAAACTAATGGGATAAATATCAATGATACGTTAGAATTAATGAGTTATGCTCCTGAATTTAGAGAGGGGCAGATACTCGGTAAAAATTTATCTGAATTTAAAAAGCTACTTAATGCATTTCATGCAAATGAAATGGACATCACAAATTTATTGAATCATCCTTTCTCAGAAGCTTTTTTCCAATTTTTTAAAAATTTTCCAATCCCCTACCATGAAGAACATATCCACTTAACTGGTTCTCTCAGTGCTGAATTTATTTTTGCTAGACTAAAACCGCTACTATCTGGTCCTCAAAGTGAGGTTTACTATAAAAAGATTATTGAAGTATATGGCGATAAGGCAAAATCAATTGAATCAGTTGATGATGTAGATAAGTTAATTAGATTAAAAGAGGGTGAGCAATTTAAAACTTATCTGAAAATTTTATATTTAGCTAAACTAGTACTAAATACAAAAGAAGCTCACGAGGCTGCTGCGTACCATATGGCACAAACGCTATATCATCAATACAACGTTGGAAAAATCAGATTAAAATTCACTCTTTCGCGTTCAACGGGAAGTAGCGATGAGCAAATTCCTGGAACTGAAGACCTTACAGAGGAAGATGTTGTCCTTGGACTTTATAATGGATATAAAAAATTTCAAAGTGAATACCCTGAATTTAAATTTATTCTTTCACCTAGTTTTAGAAAAGAATCTAACTTTTATGACCAAGCAAATTTTTCATCTAAAAAAGATCATTTTGAAGATCAAATTACAAAAATTATTAACATCATAGATAAGTTTCCTTTTCTAAAAAATCATTTATGTGAAATTGATACTGTTGGAGATGAAAAAGAACTATATCGAAAAAAACATTTTCAAGAAATGCGGGGAGGTCTGCGCAGACTACAATTTCTAGGTTTCCATGTTAGATCTCACCACGGTGAGACTTGGAAAAATTTAAGACTTGGCATTCAGGCAGTAGATAATGCGTTAAATATTTGGCATATCGATACTCTTGAGCACGGATTGAGTTTAGGTATCAACCCTAATTTTTATTTCCACCGAATCTATCAGAGAGTCATTGAAAAAAATAAACTTTCAGAGCCTATTACAGAGAAAGATTATGAATATTCTGAATTAATCGATATGGAATGGCGAGATGAAGAAATTCGTGAAAAAATATTTAATGGTACAAAGCTTAACAAAGCAGAGGAAATCAAATTTTTAAAAACTAAATTTCATAATGCAAGAGAGATCGAACACTATCAGCACGATGTACTAAATCGTATGATAAATAAGAAAGTCTCACTTGTTGCTCTCCCATCTTCTAATCTTAAACTTACCGGGTGCTTTCCAGATTATAAAGACCACCCATTTTCTTGGTGGGAGAAAAAAGGCGTTCAGCTAGGGATTGGTACAGACAATTACATCACTCTTAATACTAATTTTATCCAAGAGTTGCTTATTCTTTTATATTCTAACCCCTCTAGTTTAAAAATTACCAAATTATTAATGGTGGCCACCAAAGAACAAAGAAGACCATATATGAGCCATCTGCTCTGGGAAATGCGCAAAAATGACTTAGATTAAATAAAAAAATCAAGAGTCTCTTTTATGACACTCTCTGGCGTAATATCGACCATACATTTTTTATAGACGTCTTGACTGCACTTACCTCTTCCATCTTTTGTACATGGTCTGCATGATAAATCAACTTCCATTGTTTTTATGTTAGGATGAGTTGTGAAACCAAAAGCAGTAGGACCTTGTAGCGAAAGTCCATGCACACCACTAAGATCAGCTTGATGCAAAAGTCCTGTGTCGTTGGCAATTATCCATTTCGATTTAGTTATTAAATAGCTACTTTCTGAAAGAGAGAGTTTTCCTGCCAAATTAATAGCGCGATCATCAATCACTTTGGAAATATCGTTAATAAATAGATCACTTGGCCCACCCAAAAAAACAAAGTAAAAATCAGTCGGCATCATTTTTACAAATTTTATCCAATGATCAATCGGCCATCTTTTCATTTCCCAAGCAGCCGAAGGAACAAGTGTTACCCATCGCTTATTATTTAAATCACGTAGAATTACGTCGACTTTCTCACGATACCTGTCTGCAAACTGAAAACGCGCTAGCGTTTGATTTTTGTCAAATGATAGTCCCCATTTAGCTAATGGAGCCTCAAAAGAAATTCTGCCGCGATAGGGCTTAGGAAAGTAATTGAGCTTAAAATAAAAAAGTAAGATTCTTTTAAATCTATCTTTTGACCTTATTAAAATATTTGGCCTATTATGTACGCGAAAACCTAATACCATTCGAACAATCAATGAACGTAAGTTATTGTGGGCATCGTAGATATAAAGATATTTATGTTTTTTTAATTCAAATGATAGTCTGATCAAGCCTAAAAGACCGAGCTTGCGGTTAAAGGCAATAACGTAATCCACATCTGAATTAGTCTTTACCAAATCCTCAAAATCATCTCTTGTTAGCCAATGAATGTCTATACCTGACCAGTTTTGTTTTATAATTCTCGGTATTGTAAAACCTTGAAGTATATCGCCAAAACTTGAAAATCGGATGATTAAAACTTTATTTTTTTCCATGTTCAGACCATAATAATCGATAAGAGAACTCTTGGAAATTTTTTTTATGGCATTTACTGTTAAACATCTTTCTTCACTCATTCAAGTTGCAGTTCAGCACCAAGCCTCAGATATCCACGTTAGAAGTGATGAGACCCCTGTCTTAAGAATCAGGGGGGAGCTCGTGCCTGTTCAAACAAAAAATTTTACAGTGGAAGATGTATTAGACATTATGGCCATTTTAACCAACGACGATAATTTTTCAAAAAAACTAAATGAGCTCAAGGAGCTCGATGGTGGGTACACTGTTCCAGACATGTGTCGAGTTAGATTTAATTTTTTTAAATTTTCAAATCAATATGGAATCATATTAAGAATCATTAAGGACAAGATTCCGACATTAAAAGAGCTCGGAATGCCTGCAATTTTATCCCAAGTAGCTTTACAAACAAGAGGATTAATTCTGATAACTGGTGCAACTGGAGCAGGAAAAAGTACTACACTTGCAGCAATGATTAATCATATCAACGAAAATCGGTCTTCTCATATACTAACCCTTGAAGACCCCATTGAATATATTCACAAACAGCAACGATCTAGAATAACTCAAAGAGAAATCGGTATTGATACAGGTTCATATACAGAAGCGCTAAGAGCAGCACTAAGACAAGATCCCGATGTTATTTTAGTTGGAGAGATGAGAGATCCAGAAACAGTCAGTACTGCCCTGAAAGCTGCTGAAACAGGCCATGTTGTTTTTTCCACAATGCATACTACAAATGTTTTAACCACGATTGGAAGAATTATTTCAATGTTTTCCCCTGCCGAACAACCTGAAATCAGAAAGCGTATGGCCGAAAATATTCATGCCATAATTGGACAAAGAATGCTTCCCGGTAAAAATCCAAATCAAAATACGGTCATAGCACAAGAAATAATGGTATCAGGTCCTGGTGTTAGAGAAGCAATTCAAGGAAAAGAAGATATCGGCCGAATCCAAACTATTATGGCCAATGGCTTTCAAAAAGGTGGAAGTGGTGGGCAAACATTTGATCAGCACATCATGCGTTTATTTCAAGACAAATTGATAACTAAAGAAACGGCACTGGAAGCTGTTTCATCTCAATCCGATTTTTTACAAAAGCTTATCATTGAGTAAATTATTGTTTTTCAATTACTAGTGTTCTTAGTAACAAATCATGAAGCGTCTTTCTTTTTTTATGAAAAAAACAAATAATTATCCCAAATACCGATACTATCGATAATGGCTTCAATATAACTTCTCTAAGAAAAACATCAGTTACTCGTAAGGTAAATTTATCATCCCCTCTAACACTTAAACCCAATATTTTTTTTCCAAGCGTTTTATTGTAAAAGGCGGTTGCCACCACAATAAGCAAAAAATAGATTAAAAAAGCAACAATAAATTGGCCATAAAAATAGTAATCAACTTTTAATACATCTAAATTGTATTTGTATCGTTCTAAAATCATCAAATTCAATCGGTAAATTGGTAGCAATAAAAACTTACTCAAAAAACTAAGACCATAAATAATTGCAAGATCAAGCATAAAAGCTAAAAATCGTTTAAATGGGTTGGCATAGTTAAAAATATCTTGAATATCATCTTCTGCTTTTAACCTAGATGCCATTTGTGCACGAGTAAGTTGCTCACGAGACGAATTCTCCAAAACCAATTTTTCTTTGTTTTTTTGCTCTCTTTCTAATCTTGCCTCAGTTACAATGGATCTTTTGATTGGCTTTCTGACTTCTTCAACTTCACCATCTGATGAAACTGAAATATTTACGTCAAAAGTCCACTCATCTGGATTAACAGGGGGCTTTTTACTGTTGTTTAACTTTTGATTTGTCACTTAAACTTGTCCATTATTCTTGATTTTTTTAACAATATTATCAATTTCTTTTTTAGCTAAATCACACTGTGATTTCCAATCTTCATGGGACAACGATTTATCAAGATTCATTAGCAATTTTCCTAAACGGGCAGTTTTCTCATTAAATTCCTTTAATAGTCGCACTGCCAGTTCCTCATCTTCAAAATTTTCTAAAATTTCCATGATTTCATCAATTTCGTTAGTATCGAGCATCTTTGTTCCTCGTGACTTATTTCTTTAATTGTTTAACAATGTCACCTGCGATATTCATAGTCTCAGACAAAATAACATCTTGTCTTAAGCTTTTAACCCACTCGTCCTTTCTTTGTTCGAAGTCTTTTTTCCACTTCTTAGAATCAATCGCCTTTAAATTGTCATGGGCTTTTAGAGAATCTTCAAACGAAGTAACTAATAGATTTTTATCTTCATCCTCCATTTTAAACTCTTCAACGATTTTTTTATTTTTTTGTTCTTCTGACTGCAATTGTTTAAGATTAAGTACAACGCTTGTGTCATTTTTTCTTTTCATTAAAAAATCCACAGAACGATTGATTTTTTGAAAACGTGCAGAATCTTTTACCCTAACAATAGAACGATCTTTTAAACTCTGTAAATTATACGCAAATTTATTCCACTTAGAAAATTTCTGGGCACCAATCTGATCCCAAGGCAAAGAATACTCTAGATCTTTTTCCCTAGACTCTAAATAACTAAACGGATCGGGAAGAATTATATCTGGAGTTACACCTTTATATTGCGTTGATGCACCAGTTACTCTATAAAATTTCTGAATTGTCACCTTAAGTGCACCCATAGTTGGTCCAAACATTGAAAGCAATGGACCTTGATTTAAATTTAAAACCGCTTGAACTGTCCCTTTACCATGGGAAAAGTCCCCACCAACAATAATACCTCTACCATAATCTTGCATTGCTCCTGCTAAAATTTCGGAAGCTGAAGCGGAAAAACGATTAATGAGTACAATTAATGGTCCATCATAGACAATTCCAGCGTCATCATCTTCAAGAACATCAATTTGGCCCATATGGTTTTTTACTTGTACGATAGGTCCTTTATCAATAAACAATCCTGACATAAGACGAGCATCTTCAAGTGCACCACCGCCATTGTTTCTAAGGTCTAAAATCACAGCACTTACGCCTGCTTTTTTTACTCGTTCCAATTCTTTGCGAACATCATCCGTACAGTTAACTGAAGAATTTTCAAAATCTCTATAAAACTTAGGCAATTGAATATAACCAATCTTAGAATCACTGCCACCAAGCTGTAGAACACTTGATTTAGCAAAAGATGCGGCCACTTCAATTTCATCACGTATGATAGATATAACTTTTCTAGTTCCATCAACCTTTTTTACCGTTAATCGTACCTCTGTTCCCTTTTTTCCTCTGATGTAGCGAACAGCATCGTCAACTTTCATGTCGGTCAAATCCACGGCTTCACCTTTTCCTTGGGAAACCGCAAGTATAATATCATCTGTTTCTAAATCTTTTTGTCGCCATGCTGGTCCACCTGGAACAATTTGAACTACTTTTATATAGGATCCGTCTTCTTGTAAAACGGCTCCAATGCCTTCAAGTTTTCCTGTTATATCAATATCGAAATCTTCTTTTTTCTTTGGCGGTAAGTAATTTGTATGAGGGTCATAAACTGCAGCTATCGCATTATAAAAATTTTCTGACATGTCATCGCGATCTTGTTTTGCTAATTGATCAAATATTTTTTTAAATCTTTTGGTAACTACATCATGAGCCTTTAATCTCATTTCAGCATCAGTTAAAATTTTTTCACCTTTTAATGCTTTTAATTTTTTGGGATCTTTAATATCTTTGCCACCATTTTTTTTAGTTTGCTTTAATGTTTCTTGCTCTTCGATAATAGAAAGATATCTAGACAAAGTTGCTTGCTTAAAAGAAAGCATCCAATTCGCTTTAAGTTCAATTTCATCTTTTGGAAAATTTCTTTTTTCTGGATCCAATTCAACTTTTTCAACACCGTTAAAATCAAATTGTTTTTTGAAAGCTTCTTTACGATAACCTTCAGCAAGAAGAACACGTTTTTTTAAGATATTTAAAGTAGTATCAATAAGTTTAAAATCTCCAGACATCATCTGATCGTCCATTTGAGATTTAAATGATTCTAAAATTTTTATATCTTCAAGCGTAAAATACTGTTTTGAAAAATCTACTTTTTTAATATACTGACCGAAAGCCTTTACTGAGACATCGTCATTTATTTTTAGCCCTCTAAAATGATAGGATTCCAAGGCACTTTTTAATAAATTCCCTATAAGCTTATCTCTGCGTGGATCTTTAGAGTTTTGTGATTGTGCACTAGATGAAATAAATAATGTGATAATAACAAAGAGAACTATACGCTTCATTTCTGCTCCAAAATTTGAGTTCCCTCTATTTTAAGCCCAAGAACTAAAAGGATAAAGAGTGAAAAGAATGTATTTTAAAAGAAGTTAACCGATTAGACTGACTTAAACAGTCTATTATCTTCGAGTATAAGTTCACCATTACACAAGATATTATAAACTTTCGCCTCTTGAAGTGCGGACTTTCTTTCGCTTTCCCAGTTGTAATCTCTATTAACAGAGTCCCAATAGTTAATATCTGGATTTATAATTGGATTTTCAGGTGCAAACAATGCGCACGCATCATCATGTGGGATAATCGACACGTCATGAGTTTTAATCTCGGTAGCAATTTTTAAAATTTCTAATTTATTGAAACCAATTAAAGGTCTCAATATCATCATATTACACGAACGATTCATTAAATGCATATTGGCCAAAGTTTGACTAGATACTTGAGCTAATGCATCCCCTGTGATGAGGCAATCTCCCTTTATTTCCAAAGCAAGCATTTCTGATATTTTCATCATTTCTTGTCTAAATAAAACTGTTCTGTACTCTTCTTTGCACACTTCAGAAATTCTTTTTTGAATAGCTCCAAAAGGTATAATATACAAATGACTTTGCCGGTGATACTTGCCAAGTATAGACGAAAGCGATTTTATTTTTTCTAAGACTTCGTTGCCAACAAAGGGATAGGCATGAAAAAAAACAAAGGTCTGTCGCAAACCTCTTTTGGCCATTAAATAACTTGCAACTGGTGAATCAAACCCCCCTGATAAAAGCACAACTCCATGCCCTGCGGTTCCGACTGGTAATCCTCCAACTCCCCTAAAAAAACGGAGTGCGACTAATATTCTCGTTTCAACAATTCGAACATCGATTTTAATTTCTGGTTTTTTCACATCTACTTTTAGTGCATTAAAATTTGATAGTAGTACTGCTCCTAATTCTCGCTCCAATTCCATACTTGGTACGGGGAAATTACGGTTAATTCTTTTACACACGACTTTAAATGTTACTTTTTTATCTAACTGGTCAGAGTCTAGTTCATTTCCCATTTCATAAATTACTGCCTTTTTAAGCGCTTCAAAATCTAATTCTGTTTCAAAAGATGGGTAAATTCCTGCAAGGCCAGGAACTCTTAACAACGCTTCCAATGTTTCCTTAGAAAAAAGCTTACTACTGGAATAAGTTAGTCTTTGCGAATCATTTTTCACAAAAAAATCTCTTCCATGGTAAGTTCGCAGCACTCGATCAATATGCTTTAGTAAAGAGCGCATATAGATCTTTCGATTTCGTCCCTTTAACCAAAGCTCATCAACTGAACAAATTAACATCTTATACATAATTACCTTTTTTTCATTTTTACTAGAAACAAATTTTCTTCAACAAACATCGAAAAATTTTTAATAAAAAATTCTAACTCGTCTTCGCGACTTCTCGGTCCAAATGAAAGACGTACAACATTTTTATGATATTTTTCTTCTATTCCTAACTTTTCAAAAGTTGGGTTAAATCCCTTTATTCTAGAACTGCAAGCTGCACTAGATGATAGGAGACAAGATTTTTCATCCATCATTCTCAACACAACATCACTTGGAAAATCTGGAATTCTAAATGTAGTTATATAGGGACTAACGTTTGTAAAAGGAAAAATGATGGGAATTTTTAATGCGGTTAAAAATTTAGTAAGTTCTTTTTGCATTTTTACAATACGATTAAAATTTTCATCATGTTCTTTTAAAGCAATTTTTACGGCAAGCAAAAAAGATTTCACAAGAAGCGCATCCTCGGTTTGTGAAAATAAACCTCGTTGTTGGCCACCACCGAAGTATAATGGGTGATATGATTCAGGATTTTTTAACCATAGACCTGCAATATTCTTTGGGCCACCACATTTGTGAGATGAAAAAGTAATGGAATCAAAAAGTGAGTAATCACAATCAATCTTCCCAAGAGATTGTGAAGCATCGAGATGAATTTTAATTTGAGGAAATTTTAACCTTACCTGGAGTGCAATATTGTCAACAGGGTTATGAACTCCAGATTGATTATTCACACTAGTTAAATATAACCAAGATGTATTAGAAGTTAGTAAATTTATCAACTCATCCGCACAATAACCACTTGCTGGTGTATTGGGAATATTTCTAATCACTATACCATTTTTCTGTAACTCCAAAATTGGTAAAACTAAACTAGGGTGTTCCCCCCCAAAATAAAAGACCTCTGAATTTTCATTGTGCGCAAATCCTAAAACGGCCAAATTGTTAGCAATTGTTGCAGATGGAGGAAAAAAAAACTCACCTTGAGATAGACCTAGTAATTTACCAAAACTTTGTTTGGCCTCTAATATTTCAGCTTCTCCCTTTTTTCCAAGAGAATGTAGCGCACCTGGGTTAGCGTAGTTTGTAACCAAGTTTTGTTGAATAAAATCGATAACTTCTTGAAAAGGCTTAGTTGAAGCTGCGTGATCAAAATAATATTTCATAAAAACTTCATAGCAAAAAATCAAATTTTTGGCCAATATTTCATGAACTACGAAGTTTTTTCAGGAAACTTAATCCTAATTTGCAAGACTCCCCCCTCCAAGTTATAAGTGTGAAACATTCTACAAAAGGAGATTCTATGAAATCATTGATTACTCTTACTATGATTCTTGCCTCTGTTTCTAGTTTTGCGTCCCCTGAAACTAATCTTGGAAATAAATGTCTTAAAAAAGTAAAAAGACATTATTATCAAAATGGCCAAAGATCAGACATTCCTCTAAGAATAGAATTTGATCAATTTTTATCTGCAGGTACTCCATTAAAAGGTTTTCAAGATAAAAAAATTGTAGTGTTCGATGAAGATAAGCTTATCTATAGTATTTCAGGCTCATACTATAGCGGTTGGTTTAACGACGTTAGTGTTGTAAATCCTACGACATGTGAAACAGAAGAAATCATTAATATCTATTCTGAATGATTATAAAAAATGGAGCTCAAAAAAAATTGAGCTCCATTTTTTTGAGTTTTATTTACTCTTCTAGAGTTGGAAAATAATTTCCTTTTTCACCAATCTTATGACCTGTGGGGATTTTTACCCCTAATTCATCAATCGAAAAAACTGATTCTGGTAAATTAAGCGACTCTCTTAATCTATCCATGGTATGAGGGGCAAATGGATAAAGCATAATCATTAAATTTTTTAAAACATAAAAACAACTTACTAATCCATCTTTTCTTTCAGTTTCATTGTGCCGATCATCATGAGGCTTAGTCTGAACAAAAAGACTATTAATTAATCTGGCATAGTTTTCTATTGCAAAAAGAAGCTGAGAATATTCAGCTTTCTCCATAGCTTTGATATATTTCCCTACTATTTGCATCGTCTCTTTTTCAATTTTTTCTAAAATATTTCCCTCTGGGATTACTCCACCAAACTTAGAGTTACAGGCAGATATAGGTTTTTCAAAAGATGCATTTAAAGGACCGGCCAAAAATTTATTTCTTTCATGAAAAGTCGAAAAATCAAAATTAGAAGATTTTTCAGGAAGAGATAATAACGATAAAAAATACCTCACTTGATCGGCATCATATTTCATCTCATTAAGTAATTGGTCCCCCGTGTAGAAATTGCCTTTGGACTTACTCATTTTCTCACCATCCACCATTAAATGGTAAACGGCAAATACATCAGTTAATTGAAACTCTCCTTTTACGGGCTGACGATAAATATCAGCTTGTGAACCTAACCACATCGCTCCCTGCATAAGAACATAGAAATAAACATTATCCTGACCTAAAAACTGATAAACTTTTGCATCTGGGTCTGTCCAAAAATCTTTATACTCTTCTGGATTTCTTCCTGTCTTTAGAAGAGCAACTTTTGAAAAAGAGATTGGTGCAATTAATGAATCTGGCCAAACATACATAGTCTTATTTTTTAGATCCGGATCTAAGTCTTCTGGCATATGAATCCCCCAAAGAACATCGCGCGTGATTGATCTATGGGCCCAACCATCTAAATAGGTACAAGCGACTCCCTTATCTTCCATAATTTTTTTTGCCGTGTTCATATCCGCTTTATTATCACATTGAACAACTACTTTTTTTCCTGGAGCATAACGAGACTTATGCTTAGGAAGAGTTTCTTTTAGCTCTTTATATAAATTTTCGTGAACATTATCGAATTGAAATGCAGGTTGCACTGTCTCATTTACTTCATTAAATACTGCCGTTCTCCACTTATTTTTTTTAGTTCCGATCCAATTTTTAAGCTGATCGGAAACTTTCCACATATCAAGCCACCAATGAACTGTATCTCGAAGCTCTGGAGTGCTATTGCTTAATTGAGATTTGGGGTTTATCAACTCACTTGGATCATAAGTTGCGCCACAATCTTCACAAGAATCAGAATAAGCTTTATTATTTTCACATTTTGGATTTGGGCATTTTCCAGTAACGTTTCTATCTTGTAAAAATCTACTTAACGCTGGATCAAACCATTGTTTTGAAACTTTTTTATTAAGCATTCCATTATTATGTAATTTTCTAAAAAAATTCTGTGACATTTCACTATGAATAGGGAAAGCTTCTGGACGAGATGTTCCTGAAAAAACATTAAAAGAAATCCCATATTCTTTTAACGTTTGTTTTTGTTTTTCATGAATTCCATCAATAAATTCTCTAATTGGAACGCCCGCTTGCATGGCCGCAACTTCAGAAGTTGAACCATGATCATCATTGCCAGAAACAAAAAGAACATTATCGTTACCAATCCACATTCTCAAAAATCTTGCTAATACGTCGGGAGGGATCATCGCCCCGGCCAGATGTCCTAAGTGCAAAGGACCATTCGCATAGGGCATTCCAGCTGTAACAACTGCCTTTTTTGGCCGAGTCACTCTTGCAATTACATCTTTTACATTATTTGGTTGTTCTGGTCTCATTTTGATTTGTCCTTCGTATTGTACAAAAACTTTTGCAAATATTATCTAAATCCTTGCAAAAGATAAAGAACCGTCATTACCAAACCACAAAACTCAAGAATAGCAATTCTCTTGGCAGATAGTATCTTTTAGGAGAGGCTTAATTATTAGTTAGATATTTAAGGAGGATTTACGAATGAAGGGATTAATCATAGTACTAACCATGTTTTTAACTACTTCAATATTTGCCCAGAGTTTATCGGGGGGAGACCAATTCTCTTCTGTTAATATCGAGGGTAGAATTACTGTTTCGTGTTTTAACCCACAAAATGGATCAAGTCATGGCACTGCCTACTGTGCATCAAACATTTTAAATCCTGGGGAATTTTCTTATTTTATTGGCCCAAAAATTGATGCTGATACTGTTAGCCTTCAAGCACTATGGGAAAATGGAAAAAGTAGTAAAATTAAAACTGAAAAATATGACTCAAGCACAGGTAGAAGTAAAAAATCATTTAACCTTTGGATTCAAACCGTTTTACAACGCCCACTTTTAGATTTTGGTAAAAACATCGTAAAATATAAATTAACTAAAAACGGCATTGCGGTTTCGGAAGGCGAATTTATTGTAAACGTTTTATCCGGCGAAACAAAAACATGCCAACGCACTGGTTTTTACACATCAAATGATCTAAACGATTGTGCTCAACCAAGACAATTATGCGATCGTTATTTTAGAGATAATAATTACTGCCAATAAAGATTCATTAGTAGTTGTTGAATTGCCTTAAACTTTAATTCATATTTTAGGGCAATTCGACTTGAACTACACCGTTTCTGGGTGTGTTATAAAAATGCTACAATTTTTTAAATGGATTGGGGTATGTCTAGACAAAAATATTGGATAATACAACTGAATTAAAGATCGAACTTCATCACCTCTCGCCACTAAAACAAAATCATGTACACCGATCAATGAAGAAAGTTTTCCTAAAATTAACTTCAGATCTTCAATTCGGCTAAAGTCATAGATAAAATACATCGAAGCACGAGGTAAGTTGAAATGACTATCTAGTAGGTTCTCCTCTAATATTGAAAAAAGATTAAATCCTAAAGATTTAGCAACTCTTCTTCCTTCTCTTGCTCGCTCAGTAACAAGCTCATATCCAATAAATTGGCATTCTGGTAAAATTGCAGGCAAAACAAAACCGATTCGTCCATAGGCGCAGCCAAGATCAATAACTTTAGTGAGTTGGAATTTTTCTACACACTCGAGAATTCCTAGAATTTCGCAATAAGGAGTCAAAAGAGTTTGAGGATGAAGACCAATCCATGTTTCTGAATCATCGTAGCGATTTTTTTGATCACTTTCTTCATCTGCATAAAATTTTCGGTATCGCTGTAGAAGTTTTTCTTCAACTCTCAAAATTTTAAGACCTAGAATTTTATCAATGAGTGTGGAGTGTTTTTTTTTAGACATATTAAAAGGCTGTCTAAAAAATCTGGAGTCGGTAGTAATCGATTTAATCAATTGAGGCTCCCACTTTTTAGAAGATAACTCTAAAAGGGAAGCCTCAGAATAAGACAAAGTAATATTATTCAAAAATAATAATTAGAAACGACGTGGACCACGGTTACGATCAAATCCACCTGTGCGTGGTTTTTGTTCCATTGGCTTAGCTTCAGAAACATTCAAGTTTCTTCCTAAGAATTCTTTTCCGTGTGCTTCTTCAATTGCCGTTCTTCCTTCTGATTCGTCATCCATTTCTACGAATGCGAAACCTTTTGAACGACCAGTATCACGATCTGTGATTACTTTTACTGATCCAACTGAACCAAAGCTTGAAAAAAACTCTGATAAGTCTTCTGATTTTACTGAATACGATAAGTTACCTACATAAAGCTTAATTCCCATAAAAACTCCTTGATGGGTGATCTTTAGATTTTTTACTGGCAAAAGCCTTATAAAGAACTAAAAATACATTTACTGCAAAGCTTGTAGCAATTTTATCGTGATGTGGCAAATTAAATTTAAAGGTGCCAGGCACCTTTAAGTTTGTCTTAATATACTAGATTTGTTGGTGAATTCCTTAACTACTTCCAAAATAACTGAATTAGGTCAGTACATTGCATATCACTTTTTTCTGTAATCGCCTCTTCAACTTTCTTTTTTTCCATCCCTAAAAGTTTTTTAAAAAAATTAGTCAGTCCACCACCTTTAGGAGGGCTGGCCACGATAGCTCCTGAAACTTGTCCTGAGCTAACAGGTTTGAAAAATTTTTCTGAATTAAGCTTAATCCGCTTTAGCGTTGCTTCTCCTTTGCCTTTACCAACTTCTCTCTCTAACTTTTCGATAGCTTTTCTGTCCAAAAATTTTGAAACATCTCCAGTTTCTTTTGGAAAAACATCCACATCATAGACAGCGGCCAAATCTTCAGGAAAAGTCATTAGCGGTAATAAAAATTCAACTTCATGCTCAAACGATGATGCAAAATTAAAATACAGTAATCTTGGATCAATAAAATAGGCCGAGTTTCTATTGCTACCAAATGTTTCAGCTACTGAAAATTTTGGAGTCGTAGATAAAAATGGACTTCCAACCGGATCCCCTGAGTGCTTTTTAAACATTGTTGAAATTCTAGAAGCTCGAGTTATATCAGATCTCTTTTCATTATCTGTAGCAATATCTTTTTCATACATGGCAGTAAGAGATCGAAGTCTTCTATTCCATGACCCTTGATTTTTAGTCATGATCGTAGACATGACAAATATCTTTTGCTCTCTAATAGCTTCTTCTTTTCCAAGCATTTTTCCGCCGTCAATAGCTTCATGAATCATGTCATCATCAATTCCTCTATAAACTAAGACGCGATCTTCAAAATCCACGGGATTGGCCAAAACATCTAAGTGAGTTTCCCAAAATAGTTTTTCAAATGGCGGCATCTCTTCCCAAGGAAGATATTTTCTCAATAATTCAGTGGCCCCTTTTCGATCATTTTTAGCAATCAATGCTTTAAACTGCTGATCATCACTAGCTTTATCTAAACTATCCATAATCGCTTTTCGTTTGAGAGCAAGGGCTTTATCATTTTTATTTTTTTCTTTTTCCAATTTGCTAAATTGATCTACAACAGACTTCCATTCAAGCGCTTCATCACTTGTTCGCTGATAAAATCCCGCACTATCATCATTATAATTGATCACAATATCATCAGTGAGAGCTTCATAACGAAGTTTTGCCAATACTGACATTGCAATTAGATCTTGAGATCTAGCATTATAGGCTATTTCAAAAAAAGAATAAGATGAAGCTACTCTTAACACTGTTGAAGTTCTTATAAATTTTTGAATTGTTGTAAGTGCATCTAAATCTGTGTTTGCACTTTTTGAATGATAAATTTTAATTTTATAGGCTTGGTCTTCAACAACAGGTACTATTTTATAAGCAATATCTGTCGACATCTTAGGATCTTCTACTAATTCGTATTTAATATAAGAATAGGCATAACTGGCCAGTGCTTCAGTCAATGTTTTAATTGCATTTGCTTTCTTATCTACATGCTTTGTTGATTTAAAAGTAAAAAGTTCATCATAACTAAGTGGCATTGATTTATCATTGGCCACACTTCTAGAATATTTCCACTCCCATCCTGCTTGATGACTCATTTCATTTGGAGTTGAGTGAGAACAAGAATACAAAAGAGAAAAAGTAGTCACCGCTACGAATAAGCTTTTGTTTAATTTTTTTAATAACATATTCTACCCTTAGAAAAAGTGAACAAAATATTCAAATTCTTATCGGATAGTTATTAAAAATTTAGAGAAATTTATCTAAGCCAATATCGTAGCGAACTAGTCGGGATTCATCGACTCTCTTTGGTGAGCGCTCAAGCCCAATAGATTTAAGTCCATAGGCTTCACTTACAGCAAGCAATGTTCCCATCCCTGAAAAACAATTAATAACTAATGGGGATTGAACTACTTCATGAATGAAGCGAACCATTAGTTTAGCCCCATTGGCCCCCATGCCTCTTTCCCATAATTTATCCCCCATTTGTGGTAAAATATCGGGCGTAGAGAGCTTGGTATCAAATCTAAAACTCTTAGAAAAGGCAACAATATGAGTGTAAGCCGGTCTTCCAAACGTTGTAGTTCCCGGAGGTACTCGACAAATCATTTTGTGAAACATTAATTCTGCGCCAATTGATTCTGCTGCTTTTTGACACAAATAGGATTTATCTAGCCAAATCCCCTGTGTTTTAATGTCTGATTGATAAAAAATAGTCACCCCATCAGCAGGTGTTTTTTCAAGAATTAATCCAGCTATATCAATAAATTTTTGGCGATAAGAGTTTATATCTGTAGAATGAAATTCTGAAATGTCTGGGATAGATGCGACGATAGATGTTTTTGGTGGTAATTCATTTTGATTTAGCCAATCGAGAACATCGACATTGAAAACTTCGCGCATATTTATTCCTTAAAATTTAAATATGAAGAGAATTTATCATGAAAAAATTTTTTAATGAATTAAAAGAATTTCTAACCAATACGGCCAATGATCCACGTATACCAGAGCGGGATAAAAAAACTCTTTTAATATTAATCGCTCTTATCATCTCTCCAATTGATATCATTCCAGATTGGATACCCTTCATAGGTATTCTTGATGATTTAGTTTTACTTTCAATTGTGCTCGATTATTTTTTTGACGTCTTAGATCAACAAATTCTTCTCACTCATTATCCTTGGGGAATGAAATCTTTTGCACGGCTAAAACGCATCGCTAGGATAACTTCTTTTTTTGTACCAGGATTAATCAAAAACAATATCTGGAAATACGTTAAAGATCCATACCGTTAATTTTCACTGGTAATTCGACCATCAACCAAGCGTATTTGTCGTTGAGCCGCATTGGCCATATCGATATCATGAGTGACAAAAACAATAGTGGTTTGAAAATCACGATTAATTTCCTTAAAAATTTCAAGAACTTTTTTGGAATTAACACTATCGAGTGCTCCTGTCGGCTCATCTGCGAAAAGAAAACTAGGATTCATGATAAGGGCCCGAGCAATGGCCACCCTCTGGGCCTGGCCACCAGAAAGTTCACGAGGTAAGTGATTAAATTTATCACTTAAATCCATTTTATCTAAAAGTTCTTTAGCAAACTTTTTTTTCTGATCATATTGACCAAATTTTCTTGTCGGCATCAACACATTTTCGAGCGCTGTCAATTCTGGTAAAAGATAATGGAACTGAAAGACAAATCCAATCTGTTGATTTCTTAGACGGTGTAAATCTGGTGCTGAAAAATCTGTTAGATTGCGGTTAAAGTAACGAACCTCTCCCCTCGTGGGTACATCTAAAGTCGAAAGTACATAAAGAAGAGTACTTTTCCCAGAACCGGATTTTCCAACTAATGAAACAAACTCACCTTTATCAATAGAAAAATTTAATCCAGAAAGTACTAAACTTTTTTGTTCTCCCAATTCCTTATCTAAATTTTTTACGATAAGAATACTCATTAATCTACTCCAGAACGAATAATTTCGATTGGAGTTAACTTACTTGCACCGTATGAAGGTAAAAAACTTGCCAGTAAAGCTGCTGAATTAGATATGGTGAATGCCATGGCATAGATTTGAAAAGTGGCATCCAACGTAAAACCATTTCCCTTACCTCTTGTACCTGGCGGGCCAAACTCGATGGTCCCAATCATTTCACTTATGCTATAGCCCAAGAGCATTCCTAATATTCCACCAATTACACCTAAAGCTAAACCTTGGAGTAAAAAAAGTTTTACAATATCATTGCCTTCAAATCCCATAGAGCGAAGTATGGCGATATCTTTTCTTTTTTGTTGCACTATCATATTTAAAATATTGTAAATACCAAATGAAGCCACAAGCATAATTATACCTGTTGCCATGTAGCGAGTAGTATCTTGAGACTCAAACATAGAAATCAGCCCTTCATTTGCTTGATCCCAACTCTCAACCAAATCATTAGACATTTTCGACCATGCAGTAGCAATGGTAGCTGCCTCTCGAAAATTTTTAACCTTTACACTAATTTGAGAAACTACACCTAATTCTTCTCCAATTTTTTGAGCATCAGTCAAAAGAACTAATCCCGATCCCATATCGGCCCTACGGTTATTTGTGTTATATAGACCGACAATTTTTAATGGAAATTTTTTACCGGTGTTTGAAGTCACCACCATTTCATCATTATATTCTTTCCCCATGGCTTTTGCTAAAGCCTCTCCAATAACAACTCCTGAAGTTGTCTTTTCTAAATCTAGTAAAGAACCCTTGGTCATTTTACTTTCAATATTGGTTATTTTTATTTGTTCCGATGGAATCATTCCTGCCAAAGTAAAATTCCAAGTTTGATTATTTTGCTTAATAAATGCTTTGGTAGAGTAAACCGGTGTGGAGGCAAGATACCCTTCTGTCTTTGCGAAAATATTGTTCCACATCCCGGGATTTTCAATTGAACTATATTGCTTTCGCCCCGCTGGCACACGAATCCAATCAACATACTCATTGGCCTCAAATGCTTTTAACTTTACACTTTCACTGGTTACGTCTTCTTCGTAGGCATAAATTTTTATATGAGCATCACCAGAAACAAGAGAATCGGTGATTTGATTTTGAAGACCATTAAAAAAAGAAGACATCACTATGAATGCAGTTGTCCCAATCATTATGCCAAGCAAGGTAACAATTGACTGTTTTTTTCTTGATAATAAATGGCGTAAGGCTAAATAGACCATAATTTATTTAGGCCCCCCGCCATTATTATTTTTAGCCTCATCAATTTTTGACAATCTCTCGCTAACATAAAGAATTTCCCCATCTGACAACTCTTTATTCGAAACAGCTGCAAAGTCAGCGGAACGGTACAATATGTCGAGAGATATTCGTTTTTTGTCATGACAACAGATGACATCATTTTTATCATTAATTGCCGCTACAGGTACCAACAATGCGTTATTGTACTCATTTGTAATAATTGATACGTCCGCAGTCATACCAACGAGAGGTTTATAGGTTTCTAAATCTAAATCTACGAAATCAACGTGTACATAAAATTGCTCTGAATTTGAAAATTGAGAGCGCACTTTTCCATTTAGATTTTTTTTATACGATGTAAAATTAATTCTAGCTGATTGACCTGGCCGAACTTTGGTAATCGATCGTTCATCAAGACTTAATTCTAAATAAAGCTTTTTATCATTAAGTAAAGTAACAATTACGGAATTAGCAAAAACCAATTCACCCACTTCATAATTAAGCGCTGTCACAACTCCATCAAATGGTGCTACAAAAAGAGGAAATGAATCGAGTCTAAATAATGCCTGTCCTTTTTTTACTCGATCTCCAATTCGAACCAAGCGCTCTAGCATTTTTGAATTTACACCTAATTTTAAATTATAAACTTGATCAGCTTTTACAAGTCCTACAGCATAAGTTGCTTCAATCAGATTTCCCCTTCTTACGGTATAAGATCTTTCGGGAGTTTTTTTAAATTTAAATGCGATTACAATTGCTAAAACAACAATAACTAAAGCTGTCCCAATAATAACTTTTTTATTTTTCAACACTTAAAAACCTCTTAATTAAATTCAAATTCTTGTGACCACAGTTGTGTTTCCATAATTTTTTGATTAAGTAATAATTTAATCTTATCGTACTGACGAATTATTTTTTGATTTGCAGTAAAACTATTTAAATACTCCGTATAAGAACTAAGTCCCGACAGAAACTCTTTTTTTATCATCTGCAAACTCTCTTCAGAAATTTTTAACGTCTTTTGGATTTCCCCAAGTTGCCTAGATAAATGCATTAGATCAAGCTTCAGATCTTGAATTTCTTTCTCTAAATCTTCTATCTTTTTTTTGTTTTCAAATTGAGCAATCTCATAGCTGTAGCGTGCACTAGCTATTTTTGAATTCTTGTCAAAACTCCAGGGCATCGGCATAGAAAAACTAAGAACAACTCCCTGATCACCCACATTAGTTCCACGTGTTTTTAAATAATCATTGACATAAATCTTATAAGTAAATGCTAGGTCCAAAGTTGGTAGGTAGCTATTTTGATTCGCATCAATTGCTAATTGATTTTTTTCAATGTTTAATTTTGACAGTCTGTAATCAAAACGTTTTTCTAATTCCAACTGCGCTTCTAGTTGTGGATCTGCATATTCTTTTTCAAACTCAACATCACTTAGAGATAAACTAGTAAAATTTGATTTAAGTTTTACATTTATAGAATTCAAAATTTTCTTCAAGGCTACTTCTGCCTCACTTCTTTCAATATTTAAAGTTGCAATAGTAGATTCCAAAGATAATACCTGAGATTTTTTGGCATTTCCGAATGAAAAATTTCTCTTCACTTCTTTTAATATATCTTCACTGGCACGAACCTCATCCACTAAGTGCTTTAATTCCTTCTCTTGAATAAGATAAGAAAAATATAAATCAATTGCCGCAATAGTTTCTTCGTGTTTTTTTTGTTTCAGATTAAAATGGGCCGAATTTACTTCAATTTTTTTTGTATCGATTGAGTTTTTATCTCTTAATCCATTAAAAAGGTTTTGTGATAACCGAAGACTCCCTTCTGTTGCACCATCTGAAAATCCATCATCAAGAGGATTTGACTTAGAATAATCACCATTTAAAGAAAGAGTTGGATAATAGTTTGTTCGGATCGAACTAAGGGATTCAATACTCATTTTTTTTGTAGACTCAAAAATTGCTAAATTATGCGAATTCTCTAAATACTTTTGAACAAAATTATTTAGATTTAAAGTTTCTGCATAGGTTGCTTCAATTAAAAAAAAGGCAATAGTTAATGTCGCTGTAAATTTAAATCTAGCAGGAAGATTCAAGATAAACTCCTAAGTAAAAACACAGAGCTTTAATCGATTATAAAAAGCCTAAAACCATGTCCCTAGAATGTCTATTCTATATTTATATTATGGAACAAATTTGGAAAAATTATAATTAAATCTCTACCTGCACGCCAATTTCCATAACTCTATTCTTTGGAATTTGAAAATAAGTTGTTGCGTCTTGCGCATTAATTGTTTGTAGCGCAAATAATTTTTCACGCCACAGTGCCATTCCAGGTTTTTCCGAAGCGATTAAATGCTCTTTTCCAATAAAAAAAGTCGCCTCCTCTGCATAAAACTGTACATTTCCTAACTTTATTTTATTGAGCTCCTTTGTCACATCGGGAATTTCCATATAACCGTAATGGATAAATACCGTAAAACAATTAAGTCTATTTTCAACGATATCAATTCTCTTACTTTCATCAACTTGGGGCACAGCTTCCGTCATCACTGATAAAAAAACGAGGGTCTCATGGATTACTTTAAAATGGTCATAAGTGTGAATTAGCGCATACGGTGTATTTTTTAGAGCACTGGCCATATAAACAGCTAAGCCTTTTGCTCTTATTGGCTTCTCTCTTTCAACTTTATCAAGAAAATCATTCAACGGAATTGTTTTTTGCGCCATCTGATTTGCTAATATTTTTCGACCAGTTTTCCACGTAGTCATATAAGTAAAAATTGCGATTCCAACCAAAAGAGGAACCCACCCACCATCAAAAATTTTGAAAAAGTTTGCCCCCATAAATGCAAAATCTATCACTAGAAAAAAACCACACAAAGTTAAGGATTTCCATTTTGCCCAATTCCAAAGCTCGGTAGTTACAAAATAAAACAACATAGTCGTAATAAACATTGTAGTAGTAACTGCAATACCGTAAGCAGCTGCCAGATTACTTGATGATTTAAACGCCAAAACCAAGGCAATACAAGAAATCATTAGAAACCGATTCATTGAACGCACATAAATTTGACCGATTTCTTTTTCAGAGGTGTGCTTGATCATTACTCTAGATAAATATCCAAGTTGCACTGCTTGCATGGTTATAGAAAATACGCCAGTAATTAAAGCTTGAGACGCGATACAAGTTGCCAGTGTTGCTAGTACCACAAGTGGAGTTAGCGCCCAAGATGGTGCCATTAAAAAAAACGGATTTTTTACAGCGGCTGGGTTGGCCAACAAAACGGCCCCTTGACCAAAGTAGTTTAGAATCAAACAAGGTAATACGACATAAAACCAGGCCATGGTTATTGGCTTTCTTCCAAAGTGCCCGAGGTCCGAATAAAGAGCCTCTCCCCCGGTAATAACAAGGAAGACCGACCCTAAAACCATAAATCCTTTAAAGGCATTTTCAACAAAAAAGTGATAGGCAAACCAAGGGTTAATTGCTTGAAAAATTGTTGGGTGATCGACAATATTATAAACACCTAGTGCTCCTAAGCTTATAAACCACGTTAGAGTTATAGGACCAAATACTTTCCCAACTGCAGAAGTTCCATAACGTTGAACTGAAAAAAGCCCGATAAGAATTCCAACAGTGATAGGCAGAATATAGGGTTTTAAAACTGGGGTAATTAGCTCTAGTCCCTCAACGGCTGATAAAACAGAAATTGCAGGGGTAATCATCCCGTCGCCATATAAAAGTGCAGTACCAAACAGACCCAAAAGGATAAAAGTTTTTTTAAATTTGTCAGGGTGATCTTTGGGAGTAATTAATGCCGTTAGGGCAAGAATTCCCCCTTCTCCTTTGTTGTCTGCACGCAAAACAAACATCAAATACTTTACTGAAACAACTAAAACTAATGACCAAAAAATTAACGAAAGTATGCCAAAGACATTCACTTCATTGACAGTCAAATGACTATAGTGAAAAGACTCTTTAAAAGCATAGAGTGGGCTTGTTCCAATATCACCATACACAACACCTAATGCTGCAAGTGCTGCAAAATATTTATAACCTGGCCTTTGGCCATTCTCATCAAAATGAGCGGACATAAGATACTCCGATAAAAATTAAAACTACCGTCTATCTTAGTCTCGTCCTCATAAAAAATAAAAAAAATTCGAACGAAACTCTTAAAATTAAGTTGGTGATGCTTGCAGTTCTCCGTTTTTAAGCTCCAAAATTTGATCAGAATCTTGGATTGTTGAAATTCTGTGAGCAATGACTAGCAAGGTCACACCTTTTAACTCTTGACGAATCACTTTTTGTAGAAGCGCATCCGTTTCCATATCCACACTGGCCGTTGCTTCATCCATGACAATAATTTTTGCCCCCGTCAGTAAAGCCCTTGCCATACATAAAAGCTGTCTTTGACCTTGGCTAAAATTCGTCCCACCTTCACTTAACTGAAACTGATATTTTTCTGGTAAGCTTTGAATAAAATCAAAAAGACCAGTTTGTTTTAGT
Organism: uncultured Bacteriovorax sp.; assembly: GCA_964456675.1. Lineage (GTDB taxonomy): Bacteria > Bdellovibrionota > Bacteriovoracia > Bacteriovoracales > Bacteriovoracaceae > Bacteriovorax. Next base: position 48,555 of record CAYWBR010000001.1, read on the forward strand.
ACTTTATCAATTTCTTCACCACTATATTCATTAAAACGATCTAAATTACTGCGAACTGTTCCCATAAAAAGCGTTGGATCTTGAGGAATAATTGCCATTTTTCTTCTTAAAATTGTTAATGGAATTTTTTTAATATCAATCCCATCAATTTTAATCGAGCCATTATGAGGATCGACAAAACGATAAAGCGCTTGAAACAAAGTACTTTTCCCTGAGCCAGTTCGTCCGATAATTCCAACTCGCTCTCCTCCTTTAATTTTAAAGCTCACTCCTTTTAAAACTGTCGGTAAATGATCCGCATAGCGAACATGTAAGTTTTCAACCTCAATCTCTCCATGACTAGGCCAGTGACGAAGAGACGAATCATCTATGAAGTGGTGGTGGCTTTCATCTGTTTCGGAAGGAAGCCTTGCAAAGTATTTTAACCTTTCAATTGACGTCATTCTCGATTCAATATCTGCAAATTGGCGAACGCCCCAATTTAAATATCCCCAAAATGAAAGTGAGTAGACTGTTAAAAGAGCCGCGTTCCCTGGACTTAAAACCCCAAAATAAGTTGTTATTGCTACCGCCAATGCTGTACACAGAGAAATCATTCCTCCAACTAATGGAATGCGAGATGAGAACCAACGATTCAACATATAATGAGAATAGAACATACGCTGACTGTGAGTTAGGTGCTGATAGAAGTTTTCTAAAAACCAACTCTCTTTTTTAAAACCGCGTATAACCACAAGACCTTGTAGCGTTTCTTTAAAATGAGCATATCTAGGAGATCTGGCCACACTATCAAAACGTTTAACTTCTCTTGCAGGTCTTCGGTAATCATTTTGAATTCCATAATAAAGAAACATCACAGGTACAACGACGAATACCATCCATGGGATTAACATAAGTATTAAAAACAATGAAACTGTAACTTGTAAAAGGCTGTGGACAACGCTTACAAAACTCCATTGTAAATAAATATCAACTGATTCAACATCGCGAGAAAAACGTTGCAAAATTCGCCCAACGGGAGTGGAATCAAAAAAGCGAATTGGAGCTTTTAAGACACTTTTTAACATATCGTCGTGCATTGATTTACCAGCTTTAATTCCTCGCTCTAACCAAAACAAGTTGTTTAATAAACTCACCACAAGAGCTAATAGTCCTAAAGCTCCATAAATAATTACAGCTTGTCCTTCGGGCATAGACGCTTTATGAGTAGAAAAATAAGAAAGCCACGACTTCTGCATTAATGGAGTTAAAGAAACCAAAATAGCACTCAAAATTAAAAGGGCCAAAATTACAAATTTAAAACGTGGGTGGGTTCCGCCTAGGCTTACTAAATAATCGGTATAGACACGTTTTTTTACGGCACCAACTTCTCGATCCTCGTCTTCTGTTATTCTCGATTGCGATGTATTACCTTTTTCTAAATCTTGCGCGATCTCTTCTTTTTTTACTTCATTTGTTGATTTTTCATCTTTATCCGCGGCATTCACTTCACGGTAAAACTCACGAAAAGAATCAGACAGTGAAAATAATTCACTAAAATGCCCATAGCTTTCAATGGCACCATTTTTAATGAATAAAACTTTATCGAATTTATCTAAATGTGCCAACCTATGAGTCACCACCACTCGTGTCTTTTCTTTCCACTCTCCAAAAATCAAACGCTCTACGAGTAAATCTTCAGTTTCTCCATCTACTGCTGAAAGCGGGTCATCTAAAAAAACTACTTGAGGGTTAGATAAAGCAGCCCTTGCCAAGCCAACTCGTTGTTTTTGACCTCCAGAAAGATTCACACCTTTCTCACCAATTTCTGTCAATATACCTGCTGGAAAACGTTTTAAGTCGTCTTCTAAGGCACTTAAATAAAGAGCCTTCTCAATTTCCCTTTCACTTGAATTTTCGCCAAATAGTAAATTTTCTTTTAAGGTTGAGTTTACTATATAAGCTTCTTGAGGAAGATAGGCGATTCTAGGATTAGCAACTTTTTTCTTTTCATTTTTCTCATCAACAAAATGAATTTCTCCAGTACCATTAGGTAACTCTCCTAATAGACCTAATAAAAATGTACTTTTTCCACATCCAACTGCACCGACGACGGCTAAAGAACTCCCTTCTGGAATTGAGAGACTAAATTCATTAAGAATATTTTTATCTAATCCGTATGAAAATTTTGCATTTTCAATTTCTATTCTTAAAGAGTTCCTTGCATGATTAACTTCATTACCGACCACTACTTCTTGCTCAATTTCACGCGAGAGAGTTTCTTCCTTTAAAAAAGCTAATATTCTTCTTGCCCCCACATAGCCATTTGTCATTCTTGAAATTAAATGTGACATATCACCAAATGGACCTTCTAATAGACCAAACAAAGAAACACATGTGAATACAAGCGAAGCCGATAAGTCGTTACCTCTTAAATAATGTGCATAAAGGGCGACAAATAAGACAATAGTTGAAACTGACATATAAGCTAAGCCCGACAACACTTCTGAGCGAGCTAATTTTTTTCTAGCATGCAACTCTTGATCGCGAATATTCATTACTTCTTTTTCTATACTTTCTTCCCAGGCATAATACTTTACAACTCTAATTGAGTTTAAAATTTGCCCCATCAAAGTAACGCGCTTATCACGTAAGCTCATCATTTCTTCGTCTAATGTTGTAAATTTCTTCGCTACCAATTTCGTTAAGGGTGCAAGTAAGCTCAGTACTAATAACGCGTAGATGGCCGTTGCTCCTAAATAATAAAAAAGCATGGCGACAACACCGACAATAGTAATGATATTCATAAGCAAATCAAAAAAAACAAAACCAAAATCTGCCACTGACTCTGAATCTGTTCCCATGAAATTAACGATATCTCCAAGCATATTTTTTTGTCTGGCGCTTAAAGTTAGCTTTAAACTATGGGTAAATATTCTTCGGTTAAGAATATTTACAATTACTTGATAACTTCTAAGCTCTCTATAAAAATAATGCTGTAAAATAAAACCAGTCATAAAACCACTTAGACCAAGAAAAAATCCTGTCACTAAGAGTTCTACTAAGTTTTGATCATTAACTCCATTTTCAATAATTTTAATAAAACGATTAACCAAATAAGGAGTTAAAAGTGCTAAGCCTGTAGAAATTAAATACCAACAAAACGCTGGTAACATTTCTTTTTTTCCGGCCACGAGAGTCGAGAGTAAATGCTTTTTTGGTGATTCGAAATTTAATTTCTTTTCATCAAACAAGTCATATCTCGGATTTAATTCCGGTGGTAATTGTAGCATGTCACTTTCAGTGACCAATCTTTCTCTGGCCGTTTTGACTAATACGTCAGCTTCAAGAAAGAATAATTTTTTCAAAAAACTCATACAAACCTTTAGAATTCACACAAAGAAATGTGCAAAGTCTTTAAAATAAAAATTTTAATAAATGAAAATAAAACCAGAGGAAGAAAGGCTCTTAGCTTGTCTTGTCGAACTTTTTACTTAAGCTAAAAATAGCGCGCACACAAGAGAAGTCAAAGAACGATTCGATTTAATGCTTATCATATCTGACCTCCACTTGGTTAATTAGATTCTTCTTAATTGAAGTTGTTTATAAAAATATATGAAGTGAAAAATTTTGTCAACAAGGGAGAACATGCCCCTATCTAAAAAAAAATCCTAAATAACTCACAATCATCATAAGTAACTTGATCGATAAAAAGATTGATGAATGATTGGTTTTTTTATGCCATCATTTTATTACTTTAATATAAAAACACCTTAGAGTCATAGATGGAAAATTATATCAACATAACCGCAGACAATATAACTAAATACTTAAGCTCACATGAAATTGTCATATTAGATTTTTGGGCTTCATGGTGTGCGCCCTGCAGGGCCTTTACTCCAATTTATGAAAAAGTTGCTGCCGCCAACCCAGATATTATTTTTGGAAAAGTTAATACAGAAATTGATCAGGTACTGAGTATGGATTTTGATGTGAGATCTATCCCCACTTTAGTTATTTTAAAAAAGAATACTATCATTTTTCAAGAATCGGGGGTCATTCCTGAATATGCTCTTAAATCAGTAGTGGCCAAAGCACGTTCTATCGATCCGGAAACACTTAATTAATTAAACTAGTTCAATTTACTAATACTTATATCCTTAAAGCCAACGACAAGTGGCAAACACCACTAACTAAGTGCTTAATATTGGCCAAATTCACCTTAAGATCATCCAATAGTTAGACACTCAAATCTAAATTTTTTGTAGTTTTTACAATTTGGCCCAAAACCCTTTTAAAGCTTTGTAGAATGGTTCAATGAATTCAATTAAAAATTTCACATTAATACTTTTAATAGGCACTCTTCTCGCTTCATGTGCGGGCCTAAAGAGTAACCCTAAAAAAATAAATCGCCAAAAAGGGCCAACTCTTTCTGATTTTGACAAAAAAATTCTACCGAACGATGAAAAACTTATTGCTCGTATGATTGAAATTGTTCAACCTGAACTCAGTGATAAAGAAAAATTTGAATATGCTAGGGCAATCTCTAAAGCAACTCACGAACATAAAGTTAACCCGCAAATAATTATTGCACTTATAGATACAGAAAGTGATTTTAGTTATACTAAGGTCTCTAACACTGGTGATCTATCTGTTGCTCAGGTAAACGTTGAGGTTTGGAATAAAGAATTTAAAAGAATGAAAGCACCTCTTATTGATATACCTCGATTGGTGGCCAATGACCAAACATATGCCATTTCAACCATGGCAAGAATTCTCGCAATATTAAAGAAAAGGCACGCCAAGGTTGATCGCCGCTGGTATGCCCGTTACCATAGTAATACTAAGAAATATAAATGGAACTATCTAAGAAAAATTGAAATTAGAATGAAAATGCTTGAGAGAGACCGCGAGACTCAAGTACTTGCGATTAACTAACAGAATAGTTTAGTTTGTCTAAATGCTTGTAAGGAATCTTTAGATTTATTTCCCTATCATTGCCGATTGACACTATTATTTTTACTACCAAATTGGTAACAAAGAATTGAATATGCTGTTTGCATAATAAATCCTGACCACAGGAAGTGGATAAATATGAGAATGAAAAAGAGAAAAATCATAAAAGAGAATTTTTACTTATTTTTACTGGCAACAATAATCGGTATTATCTGTAATTACTTTGTATCAAAAGCATTGCTCTGAAAGAAGGGGGGCAATCCCCCCTTAGTTCATTCGAGATTATTTTAGATTTCTTAAAACGTACTGAAGAATACCACCATTTTTAATGTAGTTTAATTCATCAGCAGTATCAACTCTTGATGTCACCATTGTTTTAACTACAGAGCCATCTTTCTTAGTAATTACCATTTCATACTTCATCATTGGTTTAAATTCACCTTGAGGAATTAATGAAATCGTTTCAGATCCATCTAATCCTAATGTTTTTCTATCAGTTCCTTGTGGGAATACTAATGGAAGAACACCCATTCCAATAAGGTTTGATCTGTGAATTCTTTCGAATGATTCAGTTACTACAGCTTTAATACCTTGTAGGAAAGTTCCCTTAGCTGCCCAATCACGTGATGATCCTGTTCCATACTCTTTACCAGCAACAACGACTAATGGAGTTTTCTCTCCAACGTATTTCATAGCTGCATCGTAAATCGCCATTTTAGTGCCAGTAGGTACGTGAAGAGTATCTCCACCTTCTGCACCACCTAGCATTTCGTTTTTAATGCGAATATTAGCAAATGTACCTCTCATCATTACTTCGTGGTTACCACGACGTGAACCATATGAGTTAAAATCATCAGCCTTCACACCTTTTTCAGTAAGGTATGATCCAGCAGGAGAAGTTTTCTTAATATTTCCTGCAGGAGAAATATGGTCAGTAGTAATTGAATCACCAAATAATGCTAAAACGCGAGCATTTTGAACTTCAATTGTATTTACAGTTCCACCAGCAATGTCTTCAAAGAATGTTGGGTTTCTGATGTATGTTGATTCAGGTTCCCATGCATAAAAATCACCTTCTGATGTTTTAATATTTTGCCAGTACTTATCACCGTCAAAAACATTATTATAACGAGCTTTGAACATCGCTGAAGTTAATTTTGAATTCATGATTGAATTGATTTCTTCATGTGTTGGCCAGATATCTTTTAAATATACATCTTTACCATCTTTTGATTTACCAATTACATCTGTTGTTAAATTAACATTGATATTTCCAGCGATTGCATAAGCAATAACTAGTGGAGGTGAAGCAAGATAGTTAGCTTTTACGTCTGGGTTAATACGGCCTTCAAAGTTTCTGTTTCCAGATAAAACAGATGTAACAACTAAGTTATTTGCATTAATTGATTTTGAAATGTTTTCTGGCAATGGTCCTGAGTTTCCAATACAAGACATACAGCCATAACCAGTTAATGTGAATCCAAGCTCATCAAGAGATGATTGAAGACCTGCTTCAACTAAGTAATCGGTTACTACTTTAGATCCAGGAGAAAGAGCTGTTTTAACCCATGGTTTAGAAGTTAAACCAAGAGCACGAGCTTTCTTTGCCACTAATCCTGCTGCAATCATTACAGAAGGGTTAGATGTGTTTGTACAAGAAGTAATTGTAGCGATAGCAACATCTCCATGCTTAATTTTAAAATCAGCACCTTCTACAGCGTATTCAGCTGTGGCAGTTTCTGGATTAATTTTAAATGCTCCAGCTAATTCTGATTTAAAAGCATCTGCTGCTTTAGTTAATTCAATTCTATCCTGAGGACGCTTTGGACCTGCAAGTGATGGAACTACTGAACCTAAATCTAATTCAAGTGTTGAAGTAAATACTGGATCAGCGTCCCCTGCATTTAACCATAGACCTTGCTCTTTTGCATATGCTTCGACAAGGGCAACTTGCTCATCACTTCTTCCTGAAAATTTTAAGTAATCAATTGTCTTTTCATCTACAGGGAAGAATCCACATGTAGCTCCATATTCTGGTGCCATATTTGCAATTGTCGCTCTGTCTGCAAGAGTTAAAACCTTTACACCTGGTCCATAGAATTCAACAAATTTCTCTACTACTCCATGCTTACGAAGCATTTGAGTAACAGTTAAAACGATATCTGTAGCTGTAATACCTTCTTTTGGAGCGCCAGTTAATTTAAATCCTACTACTTCTGGAACTGTCATGGTTACCGCTTGGCCAAGCATTGCAGCTTCGGCCTCGATACCACCAACACCCCAACCAAGTACGGCAAGACCGTTAATCATTGTTGTGTGTGAGTCTGTACCAACACATGTATCAGGGTAAGCAGTCGTTTCACCATTTTCTGTTTTAGTCCAAACACCTTGTGCTAAATATTCAAGGTTAACTTGGTGGCAAATCCCTGTTCCAGGAGGTACTACGCGAAAGTTCTTAAACGCTTTTTGCCCCCATTTAAGGAATGTATATCTTTCTTTATTTCTTTCATATTCAAGAGCAACGTTTTTATCATATGAATCTGATTTCCCAAAAAAATCTACGGCAACAGAGTGGTCAATTACTAGATCAACTGGAATAAGTGGGTTGATCTTTTTTGGATCTCCACCAATTTTCTTCATTGCTTCTCTCATTGCTGCTAGATCAACTACCGCAGGAACTCCTGTAAAATCTTGCATAAGAACACGTGCTGGATAGTAAGAAATTTCACGATCTGATTTTTTTGTAGCAGTCCAATCATTGATTGCTTTTGCATCTTCAAAAGTAACATCTTTTCCATTTTCATTTCTTAAAATGTTTTCTAATAAAACCTTTAATGACTTTGGCAATTTATCAATATCTGATAATCCCAATGCCTTTGCTTCTTTTAAACTGTAGTAAGTATATTTTTTACTTCCTACTGTCAGTGATTTTTTTGTTTTACTCATGATGATACTCCTTAATTCTATTTAAAAGTTCTGAGTGAAAATAAATGTATGTGTAAATGCATTATAGTTTTATACGGCCTACAAGTCATCAAAAAGGTAATAATTTTGATCCCCTACCTTTCGCCATATTCCCACTTTTATTTTACGGTTATTTCATATATTATTAAAATGAATAGTTGGAATATAATATATTCCCAATTGGAATACAACTTGCAATTTTAGGTGGTTGCCGATGCTTGATGGAATAGAGGCTCTTTTGGCCTTAGATAAATACGAAACAGTCAGTCTTTCTGCTGTTCGTTTAAGGCTTACTCAATCTGCTGTCAGCAAACGAATTATGGCCTTAGAAGACGAACTTGGTCAAAAACTAACAGAACCCAAAGGAAGAAAAATTGTTTTAACTGCCTTTGCTCATGAATTTTTACGAAAAGCAAAACCATTATATGAAGAACTTAAAGGCTTGAAAGAGTCTCTGGGAAAAAATAATGAGGAACATAGCTTTCATTTTTCACTTGGTTTGTCAGACTCCATCGCAGGATCATTTGGCCCCCTAGTCGTTAAAGACGCTCAAAAACAATTTAAAAAACTCCAATTAAATTTTCATGTTCATCGAAGCTTAATGCTGCTTGAAAATATTGCTCTTGGAAAATATCAAATGGGGATTTGTACTTATAATGATGAAAGAAAAGAACTCGTTAGTTTCAAACTCGGCGATGAGCCGCTTGTTCTCATTGCACCAAACTTAGAAAAATTTTCTAACAAAATACACGTGAGAAACTTTCCCCTTATAATGATTGAAGAAAACTCTGCAACTTGGAAAGCATCAGGTGAAGCATTAAGAAGAGAACACCGCAATCTTTTTATCAATGAACTTTTACCAGTTGAATCGTTCTTAGCAGTTTATCAAATGTGTAAAGTTGGAATTGGCTTTGGAATATTGCCAAAAGCCATGGCAAAAGAATTAGGCTTAAAACCAAATGAATATAAAAAACTAAAAGTGACTAGACCTATAAGCTTAGTAACGAGAAAAACAATAACTGAACTATCGTTTTTTCATCCTTTTTATATGCATCTAAAAAATCAGGTTGCAAAAATATTAAGTGAATAATTTTTTTAAAAGGACATAGGATTCCCTACGCCCTTTTAAAACGTACCCTTTAAGCAAAAATAGAGTTCACACTTTCTTGTGCTTTTCTGAGTGCATTTGCATGATTGTTTGGATCATTTACCCCTTCAACTCTAATTATGTTCACATCCGTAATTCCAATGAAACCAAACCATGATTTTACAAAAGGAGTAAGAGCATCAAAGGACGCAAATGGACCATCAGAAAAGACCGACCCACTTGCAACAACTACATACACTGTGCGACCAGCGGCATGGCCAACTAAACCTTTTTCTGTAAAAGAAAAAGTTTTTCCTGCTCGTGATACATGGTCAACCCACGCTTTTAAAACCGAAGGTACTGAAAAATTCCACATTGGTGTAGAAAGAATAATTTCATCGGCCCATAAAAGTTCATTGGTCAATTCATCAGAAAGTTTTAGAGTATCGGCCATGTTTGAGGTGCGCATGTCTTCTTTGGTAAACATGGCATGGATGATTTCCGGTTTTAAGTGAGGAACTGGATTTGTTTGTAAATCCCGGATTTTGATTTCTAAATTTGAATAGCGTTTTTTAAGCGCATCTATAACGAGCTTAGTTCCCTTTTTAGATTGTGAAAGCTCGCCATTTGGACTGGCTTCTACCACTAAAACTTTTCTGATTGAATTGCTGGCCATAAAACTCTCCTTTTCATTTTCTTTTAAATTTAAATACTTAGCATCCTAAAAATCTCTTTTGCACCCTTGGTTACTAATATATACTAAGTTATACATCCATACTTAATATAAAAAAAGAAGGCACTTTAATATCATATGGTTACATTTATATTACTAATTAAAATTTCAACAAAATCAGGAACAAATTTATGATTAAAAAAAAGTTGAACAAACTAACTGACTCCACAACTTGTGAAGACTCAAGCAATGACAGCGAGGACTGCAAAAAATCAGTAATTTGCCCTCTGAGAGAGTTGTTATCTAGACTAGGAGATAAATGGAGTGTGCTGGTATTGATAACGTTGGCAAAAAAACCAGAGCAACGTGCAAGGTTTAGTGAAATAAAACGAGACATAGAGGACATCTCACAGCGAATGCTTACTTCGACGCTTCGAACGCTAGAACGCGATGGTCTCTTACAGCGCACAGTATATCCTGAAGTACCTCCTCGTGTAGAATATGAACTAACTCATTTAGGAAAAAGTATTCTCAATCCTATGGAAGCGCTTGTGGAGTGGATTGAATCTAATTGGAGTGATATTCGTAAATCGAGAAATGATTTTGATGAAAAACTAAAAAACAATATATAATTAACAGTGTGATGAAAAATACCTTACTTTTAATTTTTGGCCATCTCTTTTTACTATTAGGAATAATTGGAGCTTTTTTGCCAGTTCTGCCGACAACTCCGTTTTTATTACTAGCAGCTTTTCTCTACTCAAAATCTTCGCCAAAAATCCACAAATGGCTAATCGAGCATAAAATAATAGGAAAATCGATTAGAGAATGGGAAGAATCTGGAGTAATTAGGCCCTGGGCAAAAATACTGGCTACAATAATGATTGCTCTTGTTATTATAGTTAAATTTCAAAAACTTCCGATTCATATAAGTATCAAGTTAATTTTGGCCTTTGTCCTTATGCTGGTTTTGATCTTCATCTGGACAAGACCAAGCAAACCAAAATCTAATTAAATCATATGTAATTTTTACTCAATTTCCACACAGAGTCTAAAAAACGAATAGACTCATTAAGAGATTTTGAGCCTTGCTAAAATACAATGGAGGAAATATGAAATTTATTACAACTATAGCTATCGCCCTTTCACTTTCTGCAACGTTTGCAGCAAACCAAAACGCAAATATTAATAAAAAATCAAACATTAAAACCAACAATGAAGAATTGAGAACAGCACTTTTAAACTTGAATTCGAATAATTCTACATTAAATAATTTAGGTGAAAACAAAAACTCAGATATCGTTGATGAGTTATCAGACAACCAAGTAAACAATGGTCAAAATAATTTAAAAAATACAAACCAGTAATTGATGCGCTCAAGGCCTATAGTTTATTATAGGCCATCTTTTTTCCTTGATAAAATTGAAAAGTTCTTCCCACGAATCTAACTGATTGGCCTTCAACTACAATACCACTACCATCGCTTGAAGCAAATAATGGGTGTTTGATTTTTTTCGAATGGTAAAGAAGCTCTTCTTCATATCGTTTAGAGTTTTTATAATGAGGAAAAAATTCAAATTCAACTAGTCTCATAGCTGTTAAATTTTTCATATCAAATGGATTATCATCACGATCAAAATGAGGAAAACTGGCAGTGTGAACATGAGGAGTTAAAACAATTGCACCGGCAGACAATCCACAAAGAACTCCACCATTTTTGGCAAATTTTTTTAACTCTTCAAATAATCCTGATGATTTTAGATGTTTTAAAAAATAAAATGTGTTTCCACCACCTAAAAAAATTAGATCAGATTTTAAAAATTCATTTAGAGCTGTTTTGCTAAAAGGCGTGTCAGCACACAGATACTGAAACTTTGCCACGCCGAAAGGATTAAACTCTTCAACAAAATATTTAAAATCAACTTCGGCGTCAAAAGAAGCAGAAGGAATAAATCCAAATTTAGGGGATGATTTGCCCGTCAATTTTACAGCTATTTCATTAAGCTCAAAATTAGCTTCAGCATTGCCACCTGAGTATAATACTAATTTCATGAGAAACTACAATCCTTCGCGAAAATCCCTAACAATCTGTAACATACCTTTGATCATGCGAGATTGTCCAACTTCTTTCTCAAAATTCGATTGTCTATGCACTCGATCAGGATCTAGATTTTGATAAGCTGTAAATTCTTTTAGTATTTGATAAATTTCTTCCGCAGATAATTTAGGTTTTTTAGACATAACTTTTTGTACAATATTAGTGATTGAATCTCCTGTCACTCTATCGTACTTATTTAATACAGAAGATCTCATGGTAATTTCTAGTAATGTTTTCTCCGTATTCAGTTTAAATTTCCTACCTGCTATATGTATTAATTTTAAATATCCTTTTTGAAAGGATTTCACTTTATAATCTTTTCTTAGGGTCCACTTCAAATCTTTTCTTGTTGCATATTTAGATTTTAATATATCAATAAATTCATCATGTGCCAAAAGTGAATCCGTACCTCTTGATAAATATATCTGTGGTAGTTCACGTAAAATATCTCTCATGCAATAGATTGCATTCCAGTTCATTCCATCTGGAACCTTTATTGGTCCCTTCGATGATTTGGCCATTTCAAAATAAGTAAAGTCCTCTCTAAATGCATCTATTTCTTTTTTAGCATTTTGTATAAGAAATTCTACTTGTGAAGTATTAAATCCAATTTTTCTTAATAAATTTCTATTTTTCCATTGCAAAAATACTTGATCAAAGTATTGCATACTATGATGACTCTTAAATTCCTCTACGCTCTTTTTCTTTTCTGTTTTTAAAAAATCTACTAACTGTGCAAAAGTTTGAACTATATATTTGGCCTTTAATTTTTGTTCCTTGATTGAAGTTGACCATCTTTGCACATCATCAAAACGATATTCATGATGATAGAGCCCAAACTGGCGAACTGACCCATAGTCGATTATGCCACCATCCATGAGAATATTGTCACCATCCCAATCTAACCAACAAAAAATATACTCGTCTTCAAAATTCGCTGAAATTTTTGCAAATGTTTCACACACACGAGAAAGAAAAAAATCAAAACGCTGATTATCGTCTTTTGGGACATTTGACCATATTTTATTATTTGCTTGGTGATCGATGTATAGGTTGACCATTCTTTTTAATACGTCATAAGAACCTTGTTTTAAATGACCAAAAAAATGAGACGGTCTAAAAAGATTTTCGTGCACACGAACATTTATGGCCAGCCCTTTTTGGTACTCAATGACAGCTAAAACTCTCTCTGTGACTGTTCCATTTTGTTTAAAAATTTCACTAAAAAAAAGTGATCCTAAACCTTCGTCTTTTTCAGCAAACCCACAACCATACGAAATGCTTGGATCTCCTGTTTGGTAAAACTTCTTATTGATATTTGTAGCTGGACTTAGCCTAGTGGCGCCTGTTCCACAGCTAGAAACATCATAGGTTTTGCCTTTATGAGTGATTTGTCCATTCCATATGCTTCTTCCATCCCCTGATGTTGTTCCTCGTTTACAGGGATGTTGCAATTGCAGGTAACGAGTTGCCATGAAAGTATTTGGCTTAAGTGCCTCTTCTTCATACTTGACACCTGATAGCTGATCAAACTCATTTATTATTACAAGCGAAAAGGCTTTGAGTATTTCTTCTTTTAACTCAGCAGTAAATTCGTTAGGATGACTTTCTGGAATTAGTCCAATTTCACGAGCGAGATCAAAATTAAAAAAAGCCACTGACCCACCAGTTCGAATTCTAGCGCGATATTCGACAACGGCTTCCGGCACATTGGTTTTTAAAGGATGGGAACCATCAATCGTGCGAAACTTTTCGTAGGGTGAACTGTCTAAATTAAGTTTGGTAACTTTAGATCCGCGCATTGATTTTTTCCTTAAATAAAAAGTAAACTTTCCCTCTCTCTACTATTGTAAAAAAATCTGGGCATTTTGTTTTGGTAAGGCAGTTTTTGCCGCCCTAGATTTTCAAAATATTGCTTATTTTTTGGACGGCCCTTAAATATTTAGACTTCAGAATTTTCTAACATACGTAAATTACTGCCAAATACTAGGCACAGATCTTGCTAAATAAATGAAAATTTAATTTATTCTTTTTTTAAAAGGGCCAGGAATATGAATAACTTTATTGCCAATTCCTCACTTAAAAATTTCATCTTTTTGGCAATAACTCTTGCCACATTGTTTGGCTGTGACGAAGCACTAAAAATTGATCATGTTGAAATAATTTCTTCAAAACATATTGGGCTAGAAGGCAATGTAAAAATTAATTCGCTCAATTTTGATATAAAGAACTATAAACAACAAATTCCAATCGAAGCTGTTAGCAATATCGATCTAGATTTAAAATTAAACTTTAAAAACAATCTGCCTGATAATAAGACACCTCCAACGGCACTACTTAAACAGTCCATTCGTTTAGGATTTTCAAAAGATCAAGGCGCCTTTGCTGATTTTAAAACTGCCTCATTAGAAAGTTCCACACAATCATTTAGTGACTTTGTTTGCGATAAGGAAATTAAAATTACAAACGAAGGCACCAAACTCATTATTGATTTGAGTGCATTTAAAAGCTTAACAACTGCTTGCCATGGGAAAGGTATAAACAACTTCAAACCAGATATGGTTGGATATAGAAATATCAACGATTATAACTTGCTTCGGCATAATTTCTTCTCACTTAACGATGACGCTAAATTAGGAGAAGAGTTCGTAACAAATTATTTAAAAGAAAACCGTAATCTTATCCTTCCACAAAATCATGGCGCCACACTTTATATTAAAGATGTTATGGATAATATTGTGGCCCACTCTGATCGCCCAGATCTTAAGCCAAAGGTTTATATTATCAATGCCAAGATCATGAACGCATTTGCACTCCCTGGTGGTTTTGTATTTGTCTTTAGAGGATTAATGGAAAAATCTCCAAGTGAGAGTGCTTTGACTTCTGTTCTTGCGCACGAATGGGCACATGTAACTGCTCGTCATGGAACTGAAAACATGACTAGGGCAATAGATAGAATGCTTTTAGTCTTAGCTGCTAAACTAGCAATTGATGTCTCGTTAGAACAAAAACAAGTTAAAGCAAAGGAGCTTATTTCTACACTGGCCTATGGTGCAATGATGGTTGGTTCGGAACTATTTTTAATGAATAAATCTAGAGATGCTGAATTAGAAGCCGATACTCTAGGAACTCAATATGCATATCTTTCCGGATTTAATCCTTGGGGGATTAGTGAGATGTTTCAAGTCTTTAAAGAAGAAAGTGGAAAAGATTTTTCAACCATCGAAAAACTTTTAAGTACACACCCTGACCATGACACTAGAATTAATAATGGATATATGCTTAGTGCTCAGTTTTATCCACCAAGTAATTTAAAAATACCTCATAGAGATAATCTAAATCAAGCGCTAGCCGAGATGTCTAATATTGCTTATCCTTCATCTGCTGAATCTCAAAATATCGGAATGGGCTTTGCAAATGGTTTAAATCAATTTACAAAATTGAAGTTAGAACAATTTGCATATAAAATATATTTTGAAAAATAATAAAAATGAATGCCTCTGATTAATGAGGCATTCATAATCAACAGCCCGTAACTTTTTTATGAATATTTGATAGATTAAAAGCTCCACGATGCCAATCCATGTTATACCACTTTAAATTTTCTTGCAGCTTCTCCATGAATGAAATTCGTGCCTCATTAATCGCGGTAGGTTTAACACCTTTTGAAGCAAATGCAAAAGTCCAAAAAACTCCAGGATAAATCAGCATTGGCCCCGTAAAAGACGCTACAACAGGATAGACCTCACGAAGATTATCGTAAAATTTCTTTATTCCCCATTCATCATAGAAAGGATTTTCTGTTTGGGCCATCATAATACCATTTTCAGTCAATGCATCTGAGACAAATGAGTAAAATTCCTTCGTAAATAACCCTGCTGCAAAATCCTCAGGATCAGTCGAATCGATAATTATTATGTCGAAAAAATTTTTATAAGACTTAATATATTCCACACCATCTTGCGGGCGAATATTTACACGCTTATCAGATAAGCCGGAAGTGCAATCAGGAAAATAAATTTTTGATACCTCTATTACTCTCTCATCAATTTCAACTAAATCAATTCTCTCTAAATTTGGGTGTTTAACGAATTCTCGAACAATTCCTCCATCGCCACCACCGATGATGAGCACATTTTTTGGATTTGGGTGAACCATTGTAGGAATATGCCCCATCACCTCATGGTAAACAAATTCATCACGCTCAGACACCATGGTTTTGCCATCTAACAATAGAAGTCTTCCAACTCCGTGGGTATCAAGAACTTCAATTTTCTGATATTCTGACTTTTCTGAGTGAAGAGTCGATTTTACTCTAAAGCTAGTGGCCACATCTTGGTGAAAGTACTTCTCAGTAAACCAGTTTTGATCAATCATACATATTCCTTTTATAAGAAAATATTAAGAAAAAATTTGTCACTTCGTTCCAAATATGTCATTAGTCACCTAATTTTTTAAATTTAGCAAATGTTTTTTTAGGTTTTGCCAAAGTCTTTGGCCTATATACCTTTTTTGGGGGATGGGATGCTTGAATCAAAATTTAACACCAATCAAAAAATAAAACTCTCTGGGTTTAACAACCTCACAAAAATATTGAGCTTTAATTTATACGATTTTTGTATTGCTCTTAATGCTGAAGAAAAAATACAGTATGTAAATTATATCAATACAAAATATAGCGCGCCTCGTATCGCCGAAATTGCTCGCAATATTTGTTCAATAATTGAAGCCAATATATTGGCAGAATCAATGCAAGACTACGATCCAGTTGGTGCGAGCACAATGACGTTAATGTCAGATATAAAGGGTGGCGGTGAACCACTTAATGGCCCTTGTGTAAAATTTCATTTAGATAAGTCACATATTACATCTCATACATATCCCGATGCATCCGACCCAGATGGCATATGCACATTCAGAGTTGATATTGATATCGCTACTTGTGGTGAAATCATTCCTCTTAATGCGATAAACTACCTTTTTGAAGCTTTTGAATGTGATATTGTATATATCGATTATGTTGTTCGCGGCTATACCAGACTAGAAAACGGTAAGAAAATTTATAATGATCATCACTTTAATTCTATTCGTGATTTCATCAAAACTGAAACTTTGGCACAATTTTCACACGCTTCTGATATCAATATGCCTCAAGATAATATCTGGCAGACGAAACTCATGATCAAAGATCAAGGTCCAGATAATTATATCCTAAACCCTGAAGACAAAAGCCACCCTCTGATTAGCGAAAAAATGGAATTGCTAAGAAAAGAGATGATTGAAGTCTATCACATGATTCATTAAGATTATTGCATGGACTCTACATCACTTTGGGGTAACGAAGAGACTAAGTACTTTTATGAACTCTCCCCCGAAAGAGTGATGAAGGCGCTCGAAAATCTTGGGCCAATTCCCTCAGGTAGACTTATGACCATGAACTCTCTTGAAAATAGAGTTTATGACCTCGAGATTTATAACCATACGGATTATCAATTAAACCAAAACTTTGTCGTCACTAAATTTTATCGTCCAGGCCGATGGAGTTATTCTCAAATAAAAGAAGAGCATGAATTTTTATTTGATTTAAAAGAAGCTGAGATACCTGTAATTGCACCACTTATTTTTAACGGAGAAAGTGTTTTTTTAGATAACGAAACGGGTTTATTTTTCACCGTATTTGAAAAAATGGGAGGCCGTGCACCTGATGAATTATCTCTTGAAAATGCACAGCGCTTAGGAAGTCTTATCGCTCGTATGCACTTAGTCGGTGAAAAGAAAAAATCTCATCACCGATTAGAATTTAATGCTGAAAATTTTATTAAAAAAAATGCTGAATTTGTTCTGAATGAAAATATCCTACCACCTCATTTACAAATAGTTTATCAAGATCTGACGAATTCAATTTTTAAAGAAGTAGCAAAAAAGCTTCAAAACCAAAAATATTTTCGCATTCATGGCGACCTTCACTTAGGAAATATCATCTCTCGCCATGGCATTTACAACTTAATTGACTTTGATGATTTTGTCACAGGACCTGCCGTTCAAGATCTATGGTTAATCGCCCCAAGAGCTGATGAAGAAGGATTGATACTAAGAACTGCTCTTTTAGAAGGGTATCATCAATTTCGTGAATTAAACCCAAGTGATTTTTGCCTACTCGAAATACTTCGCAGTATGCGCTTAATTCACTATTATGCTTGGCTGGTAAAAAGAAGAAAAGACCCTACTTTTATCCACCATTTTGGAGATATAGAGGCGCCCAATTTTTTTGATAGACACATCAATGATCTAAGAGAGCAAACCGAACTAATTTTAAATAACGATTTCGGTGAAATCAAAGAATATAATTATAACGACGATGACGAAGGTAACTACAATTTTTAAATTGTAGCTACCTTCGTTTACAAACTATTTATTTCTGTACTAATGCTAACTCTATCGCATCAAACAAGCCCTGTGCACTCAGCGTTTCAAGCGGCTTTCCATTGATAAAAAATGTAGGTGTACCACGTACTCCAAGCATATTGGCATCGGCCATATCTTGCCCCATCATTTCACGAATTTCAGGCAAATCCATATCGCCTCTTACCCGCGTCGCATCTGTACCAACAGAAGCTGCATACTTCATAAATAGATCTAGAGGCGGATACTGCTTATGTCCCCATTCATCTTGCTTTTCAAAAAGAAGGTTAAACATCTCAAAAAACTTTCCTTGTTTACCGACAGCATACGTAAGACGAATTGCCATATCAGATGAGCCGTGCAAGGCCATAGGTCGAACAACAAACTTAATTTTTTCTCCATACTTATTCATTAAATCACTTACGATCGGATGGAATGCCTTGCATGCTTCACATTCTGGATCGTAAAACTCAACAACCGTTACCTTGGATTCTAAATTTCCCTTTGCATAGCTATACTCTCGAACATATTGAGCACCTTCTGCTTTTTTTGCTTGTGCTTCATCCATATTTGACTTTTGACTTTTAAAAAATAAACCCAAGACAATTAAAATAACTGCTAAGCTAGAAAAAATAATTGTAATTTTTTTAGACATGACGTTTTCTCCCTAAATATTGAAAACACTGTAAAAATAATAAAAGTGAAAATGCGATAAATGACATCAATGGTATTGTTAAAAAACCAAAATAATTTAACTGATTATCAGTACATGATATTCCCGATGTGCAAGGTAAAATAGTTGGCTCAATGACTTTAAAATAGATGAGATTATGGTACAAAGAAAATAACCAGCCCAAAACACTTAATGGCAATGCATAGCTAAAAACCTCTTTTTCTTCTTTTATCACTGCAACTAAAAAAAGAAACGCCTGTGGGTACATAAAAATTCTCTGCCACCAACATAATGAACATGGTGGATATTTTAAATACTCACTAAAAAACAAACTTCCAATCATGGCCACTGTCGCCACAATCCAACTAATATATAACTTCCAATTCATTTGCATAAATATTCCTTTTGTATGTCATTTGCTAATTTAAAAGGTATTTATTTGGTGGCTTTAGCTTTAGATAAACAAAATTTTTCTCTAACCTTTGCGCGAAAAACATTTCAGGAATTTCATATAAGAAAACGCTATCTTTTAATAATATTTTAGAAGTAATTTCGATTCCTCTTGGACTACAAATGCATTGTAAGCAATTTTCCTCAACTTTAGCTTTTTCAGTTAAACAACCCGTTTTGCATTTGTCTGTGGCCGAAATATTCATCACCAAAGAAAGAGAAAAAAAGAGTGCTAGCAATAAACTTTTCCAGCTCATTTCACCCCCAAATCTCGCACTCGTACACGCCCTTTTTTATCGTCTAATTCGAATACGTAGACCAAAGCTTTAATGTGACATTCATTTTCAAATTTTACCTCAAGACCTAAAGCCATCATCAGTGTGTCTAGAAGCTCTCTTTGTTGGTGAACTTTTTTTAATAAGCCATTAACCTCATTAGTTGCTAAGCATCCCGATGTTGGGACAAATGGATAATATTTTGAAAAATATTTTTTATTTTTAAGTCCAGTCCCATGTATTCGCAATAAACCTCTTCCCAATGTTCTTGCTAGGACACTTTGTTTCCACCAATGACGCTCATAGTGCCCCATCGGTAAATAGGTTTTTAATTTTTCTTCGGCCGGGGATTGTTCAATAAAGTCTAAAATCAGCCTTCGGTATCGCCCAAATTCTAGAAATTTATCCGTGTTTGGCATTACACCATTTAATCGATACACACCACAAGGAGTTGAGCCATTGGAATGATGAAAACTTAATCCTCTTGAGCTCAGTGCTAAAACTGGAATAGACCAAATTTTACCATCTGCCTTTCGAAAAAAATCACCATCTGCTTTTTTAATAATAAGCCGACCTAATTCTTCACGATTTTTTCGAAGTGCTACATATACCGTCATCTCCCCTGTATCACGCACTAAAAGCTCTGATGCGCCCTTCAAACCAAGGAGATCGTAATGAAGAGCATCTCTAAAATATTTTTTCTCTTCTTGAAATTTAGCATCTATTTCGGATTTAATTGAGGCGTCAAAAAATTGATAAAAATTTATAAGATGAAATATTTCTTTGGCCGATAGCTCAAAGATTTTTAATGAATGAAAAAACTTATTATGCTCTCCTTTTAAAGTAGAAAACATCAACTTTTCTTCAAAACTCAATTCTTCGAAATAGAGAATATCTGGAAGTATCGGCTTTTTACCAACTTTATTGCCAAACAAATATGGGAGATAATCTTTTAAATATGTCATGGATTAATAATAGCTTAAAATCATTAAAACTAAACATATACTTACATGAGTAATTACGAAAAAACCTATCGAATAAGGCAAAAAAAAAGCCTCCACAATAAGGAGGCTTAAATTATTAATGCATTTTTTTTATTTAATGGTGATGACCGCCCTCTCCATGAACATGTCCGTGTGCAAGCTCTTCAGCAGAAGCTTCTCTAATTGATTTTATAGTTACATCAAAATGTAATTCAACTCCAGCTAGTGGATGGTTACCATCAACTGTTATAGTGTCTTGCTCTACTTCAACTACTGTAACCACCAATTCTCCAGCTTCTTCAGTCTCAACTTCAAACTGCATACCAAGCTCAATTCCCTCTGACATATCGAATTGGTCTTTTGGAACCTTTTGGCACAGCGAATCATTTCTTTCGCCGTATGCTTCATTAGCTGGGATTGCAACTTTTATATGGTCACCGGTTGCTTTACCTTCAAGAGCTTTTTCTAGGCCTGGAATCAAATTGCCTATTCCATGAATATAGTGAAGTGCTCCGTTTCCCTCTGAAGAATCAATAAGGTTTCCGTCGCGGTCTGTAAGCTTGTAATCAATAGCGACAACTTTGTTTTTTTGAATAGTCATAAAATTTCCTTCCTATTTGTTGCTTTGCCCCACCATATCATGCTAGGGCGTGATTCACAAACTAAATTCTAAATAAGGCCGATTATTAGAGAACCTTTACATCTAATATTTCAATTGTGCTTACAGGTACATCGTCCATTCCATTTTTATTTCCTGTCGCCGTTGCCTTAATTTTATTAACAACGGCCATCCCCTTAGTGACCTTGCCAAAAACAGCATATCCATATCCTTGAGGGGAGGTGTCTCGGTTATTTAAAAATTCATTATTGTTCACGTTGATAAAAAATTGTGCCGTAGCGCTATGAGGGTCCATAGTTCTTGCCATAGCAACAGTTCCTTCCTCATTTGATAATTTATTTGTCGCCTCATTTTGAATGGGCTTCCCTGTTTCTTTTTGAACCATATCCTTAGTGAAACCTCCACCTTGAATCATAAATCCATTTATAACCCGATGAAAAATTGTTCCTTTATAGAAGCCTTTTTTGACATACCCCAAAAAATTTTCAACTGACTTTGGAGCTTTATCTTTAAAAAGCTCGAGCTCGATTTCTCCTTGGCCTGTCACCATCAAAACCTTCGGGTTAGCGGCTAGAACTGAGAATGTGAAACTCAATAAAAAAATAGCAAAAATGTTTTTAAATAGTGTCATGATAAACTCCTTTTTAAGACGATCTTTCGAGATCAGTGAAATTATGTTTTTTTAATATCATTTGGTATTTTTCTTGATCCAGTGGATCTTCATTTTTTAGATGCATTTCTAAATATTTAATGGAGTCATTCCCCCAAAACAATTCATCGTCAACATGAAAACTTGGCACTCCAAAAACACCTTTAGATAAAGCATATTCTACGTTCTTTTTTAGTTTTTCACGAACTTCTCGGGAGCTAATTTTCTCCATCATTTCTTCAATCGGAAGATTTTTTTTAGCCAATTCCTCCACAATAACATCACTATTTCCTGCATCTAATCCACGGGCCCAGGCCAATTGAAAAAGTTCATCTATCACTTGAAATTGAAAATCCCCACTCACTTCCTTTAAGCTTAAACGTAAACCATAAAGAGAGTTAAAGGGCAGATCCTTTGGCGTGGTAAAAGGGATATTATGTATTTTGCAGTATCGTAAAAGATCACGAAAAAGATAGTTTCTTTTAGGACCTATTTGTGCTGGCCCTAAAGTTTTATAATGAGTAATAATAGTGGCCAGAGTCACTGGGATAAATTCAATTACTATTTCTTTTTCTTTAAATTTATTTATATTTTCTCGAACCCAGTTCCATGAAAGATAAGAATATGGGGACAAAATATCAAAAAAATATTCTATTTTTTTCATAAATTTTTAGAGTCTCATCCCTATATTATTATCGTGTTTTTTCTTATCTAGATAATATTGAAAATTTGTATCATAGATATTTATCTTTCCTTTTTCTACTTCAAAAACACGGTTTGATAACTCATGCAAAAAGTGACGGTCGTGAGATACAATTAGCACAGTTCCTTCATAAGCCTTCAGGGCATTAAGTAAAACTTCACGAGACTTAATATCTAGATGGTTGGTTGGCTCATCAAGGACTAAGAGATTATTATTCGTTGAAAGTAATACCGCTAAAAGAACTCTACTTTTTTCACCACCAGACAGAACTTTAATCTTTTTATCTACATCATCACCTTTAAATAAGAAAGCTGCTAATAAGTTTCTTAAATAACCAAGAGATGCATCTTTTAATCGCCACCCCACTTCTTCAATCACGGTATTTTCAGGATTTAGAGTATCAAGGGAAAATTGCGAAAAATAGCCGGCCTTAATACTTGGCCCCACAGAACTTTCACCACTAGTGGCATCAGTTAGTCCCATAATAACTTTTAAAAGAGTTGATTTACCGGCTCCATTGACCCCGACAACTGCGACTTTATCTAAGCGATGAACAACGGCACTTAGCCCATCAAAAACCAAATGCTCTAGTCCGCTTTCTTTAATCCAAATTTTTTTTAAATTTTTCATGACCACAACATCATTACTGCCGCGAGGAGGTGTTGGGAAAGTAAAGTCGATCACCTCGTCTTCTTTAGGCATTTCGACGCGCTCAATTTTATCTAATTTTTTCACTCTCGATTGCACTTGCGCTGCATGACTGGCCCTCGCGGCAAAGCGTGCAATAAACTCTTCTTCTTTTGCAAGCATATCTTGCTGACGCTCAAATTGAGCAATCTGCTGCTGTTTTCTAATCTCTTTTTCTTTTTCGTAATAATCGTAGTTGCCAGAGTATTGGGTAATGGCTTGATTTGCTACTTCAATAATATTAGTAACAATACCGTTCATAAAATCACGATCGTGACTAGTCATTAGAACTGCGCCTTTAAAACTCTTAAGCCACTCTTCAAGCCACAAAATACTTTCTAAATCGAGGTAGTTGGTGGGCTCATCTAATAAAACCGCATCTGGATTTTGAATAAGAACTTTCGCCAAAGCAATACGCATTCTCCATCCACCTGAGAAATACTCCACGTCTCGTCCATGATCTTCCGGCATAACGCCAAGACCAGTGAGAATTTCCTTGGCACGAACTTCTAAATCGTAGCCGCCCAATTTTTCAAATTCTGTTTGATAATCCCCTAATTCAAATAATACTTTCTCCATCTCTTCGTCAGAAATTGGATTAATTGCTGAATCATCTAAGATTTTTTCAATACGTGAAATTTCTTTTTGCAACTCCATGGCTTTCTTTGAGCCTTTCATCACCTCTTCAAGTGCAGTGTTGCCACGCATTTCACCAATTTTTTGGGAAAAATAAGCTACTCTTATTTTTTCTGGCACCGTTATACTTCCCGCATCAAAACCTTCTTCTTTTGCCAAAATTCGAAAAACGGTGGTCTTTCCCGCTCCATTTGGTCCAACCAAACCTATTTTATCATTAGGACGAAGAATAAATGAGGCATCCTGATAGAGAATCTGCCCGCCATAGGTTTTAGTAACACTATTAAAACTGATCATATTTTTGGCCTTTCTTTCGTTGCAAGGAAATATAAACTAAGTTAATTTTAGTTATGCCTAAAATTGCTAAGTACATTGCCTTATTTTTAATCACCTTTCTAGCGCCTCACTTTACCAGAAGTATTGAGTCTTTGGCATCAGTAATCATAACTGAAAACAATAATGAATTCGATTTTTACCAAAATATAACCAGACAAGTCTTAATTGCCGAAAGTTCAGAAGGATTAAAGGTAGAAAATAAGGATTTGACAGATCCAGACATACTTTTCTTTGCCCCATTGGCAAAAGCCAAAATCAGCCTCCCATATTCTTCAAAAATACGTTGGTTTAAATTTACTATTCAGAATGCCAGCAATCAACCAATAAAAAAGTACCTTGTCTTCGATGCCCCCATTAACGGCACAATATTTGTTATCGATCAACGAGCATATGTATTAGACAAAATTGGAAGCTCCGTTATTGGTTCAAATTTTAATACACAAATCAACGTTCCTTTTTCTAAAGTGGAGTTATTACCTTTTGAAACTAAAGTTTTCTATTGGGCAATGAGTACACGGCATAATGTTAGTGGCGAATTTGTTTTAACCAATAACCCTCAGGTGGTAACCAAAGACCAAGATTACATCATCATGTTTTATACCGGTGGTATTTTGGCATTGTTTTTCTTCAACCTTTTAACCTATATCTTTACGCGAGAATATTTTTATAAGGCCTATTTAATTTACGTTGGAACTTTTTTACTTTTTGTTTTGAACATAAAAGGTAAATTAGACCAATGGTTTTACATTCCACATTTTACCTTTGCTCAGCATTTAATTTTCTTTTCTGCAGCTCTAGCTGTTTCAACTCTACTTTTTACTCATAGTTTTTTATCTATTAGAATTTATCGTAAGTCACATTTCATTGTTTATCGATCAATGATAATTTACTTTACGACTCTAGGTATTTTAGGACTGACCCCAGTACATGATTGGCTCTCGCCTTTTCCTGGACACGCCATCGATACAGGAATAATGCTTGCGTGTTTTTACATGATTCTAATGGGAATTATTTCTTTAAGAAAAAATAAAATTTTTTCAATTATTTTTCTTCTATCTTGGTCTTTTGTATTTATGGGAGTGTTCACTTGGTTTGGTATGAAATGGGAAATTATACCTAGTAATATTATAACTGATAATATATTGCTTATTGCAAGTTTGTTAGAAATGTCCACCTTATCGCTCGGTATTTCGATCAGACAGCTTGAATGGCAAAAAGAAAAATCCCTTATTGGGCAAAAAGCATCAGAGAAAGAAAAATTTGAAAGACTTCTTCGAGTTCTAACTCATGACCTTGCAAACCCACTAACTCTAATACTTGCTAATTCAAAACGCTTACTAACCAAAGATGAATTAACATTTCAACACCCAAGCCTAGAAAAAATCTACTTTAGTGCTGAAAATATGAAAAAAGTACTGACAAAAGTAAGAGAAGAAGAATTGCTGAATTTAACTTCTACAGAACACTCATACTCAAACATAGTTGAATGCGTGAAATATTCCTTAATGTTTTTTGAAGATCAATTGCAAAAAAAGCATATCGCCGTCGAATTGAATTTAAATAAGGAAATTCATCTCGAAATAGACCGGACTATTTTCATCAACAATATTCTTAATAACATATTATCGAATGCAATTAAATTTTCACATATTGGTGGAAAAATTAAAATAACCGCCCTTACTACCAACAAGGATATCTTACTAGAAATTCGAGATTTTGGAGTTGGAATAAATCCGGAAACAATAGATTTGGTGGATAAATCAGGGCCTATTCAATCCACTCAAGGAACAGCAGACGAAACTGGTTCAGGATTTGGTCTAAAATTAATCAAAGATTACGTCACGCGATTTAGAGGCAAATTAGAAATTATATCTAACCAAAGCGATCAAGATCCAATGAATCAGGGTACGACTGTGCGCTTAATTTTTCCAAAAGCCTTAAAATAAGTGCTAAAATGCTGTTAAGAAAATGCAATAATTTACCGAAATTTTATCGATCTATAATTCTTGTATTTAATTAAAGGAACTTGGTATGGAGTTTACCCCCCTTCGAATTTCGACAGTCAAACCACTGCGCTTTTTAACATTCGATTTATACATATTTTTTAAAGAAACTTACCTGTGCTACGCCAAAACAGGTGAAACTCTTTCAGAAGAAAAATACCAGAAATTAAAGGCTCAGCAGATCGCTAAGTTTTTTATCAAAGAAGAAGATGAAGTTAATTATCAAAAATTTTTGGATGATTTACTTGCAGAAACTCTCAATAGTCCAACTGTTTCTATTGAAGAAAAAGTTAACGTTGCAGAAGGTGCTGCAACCTCAGCGGTTGAGAGAATGCAAAAAGACCCTAAATCTGAAACGGCCTACCGTATGACAGAAACTGCTGCAAAAAGCTTGCGACAAATTATAAAAAATAATCCTGATGCTCTTAAGAAAATTTTTGGAAAAAAAGTCGATAAAAATGATGAAATCATCAAACATTCTCTTAATGTTTGCGCCCTATCGTGTAAACTTGCTGAAGTCCTAGGGGCATCAGAAGAGGAAT
The DNA here is from genome assembly GCA_964456675.1 of uncultured Bacteriovorax sp. Classification (GTDB taxonomy): domain Bacteria; phylum Bdellovibrionota; class Bacteriovoracia; order Bacteriovoracales; family Bacteriovoracaceae; genus Bacteriovorax. Next base: position 75,270 of record CAYWBR010000001.1, read on the forward strand.
TAGATGATCTTGGAACCGCTGCTCTTATTCATGATATTGGTCTAACAAAATTAAACAAAAAAGATCTTGAGTTGTTTACAAAGGCGCGAAAACTTCTAACTCATGATGATAAGCGCGTTTATTTTGCCCACACAAAAGATTCAGTCGAAATGCTTGCAGATAGGCCCTATGTTAATAAAAACATCCTAGAACTGGTTGCAAATCACGAAGAAGTTCTTTCTGGTTTAGGGCCAAATAAAAAGAAAAAATTATCAAAACTAGAAGAAGTGCTATCGATGGTAAATAATTACGATAAAAGAATTATTACTAATAAAACATCCCCTGCCCAGACACTTAAAGATATGATGATTGACGAGTTAGGAAACTACAGCTTAGAGATGTTAACAGAGTTTAAAAAAGTTTTACAAGCAGAAGGATTGCTCGATTAACAATTTCTCTGAAGAAAATCACATTCTATACAACGGTATTTAAGATAGCACAATTCTAAACGAATCAAGCATAACCTCTGTTGACTTAAATGCTTGTTCCAGGTGTGAAATTTGTTCATCTAAAAAAATTATTTCATGTTCTTTAACACTTGGATTTTTTTCTTTTAGATGTATCAACCTGTTTTTTTCATGTAACAAACTATTTCGCATATGAACTAAATTTTCATTAACAATCTCTTTAGTTTTTTCAACCGCAAAGCCATGTGATATTTTTAATATTTTTTGCACAGCACTTTTTGGCAACAACTTGGCCTTGGCCCTCGTTTCGATTGATGCGTCTGTGATTTTTTCATCTAAGTCTTCTTTCTGCCATTTTTCTGTAAAATTTTCACCACTAGAATCAAAAAGCGTTCTAAGCATAAGTGAGGGAAAGAAAAAAGGAGCATTATATTTTTTATCGGCAATCGGACTTACTCGAAAAAAACATTCTACAAAAGCTTTAGCTTGAGCCTTTGGTGTTTTACGTTGTGCCACGATCATATTACCAAAAGAATTTCCCAATATTAATTCAAATACACCGACAACCATTGGATGATCCCAAGTCAAAAACTCTACATCTTCTCGTCGTCTTGCAACATTTCGATCATAAGTAATTCGTTTTCCTTCTTGATCGAGACAGGGAAAATGGGGAACATACATATTATCCCCTGGTTTTATATAAAGGACTGAATTGTCTAAATCTTCAACGTCTACGCCAAAATGATGAAATACATCTGACATGTAAGTAGCAAGTTCATTTTCTCTGTCAAATTTTTCAATTTCTTGTTTAAAACTTTCTGCTTTATCTTTTTTAAATGAATTAAGCTCAATTAAAATATCTCTTCCTGCATCTAATTCATTAACAACTTCTGCATATTCCTTTCTGGCAGTATTCAAAAAATCATGAAAAACACTTCTATCGCCAAAAATTATCTGTGGATTTTCAAGATACTCTTTTAATAAACTTTGCAAGCGCTGATACACGATCCCCGCCCCCTTGGATGAATGGACAAAAGCATCAAAAGCTTCGTTGTACCAAGTAAAAAGAATTTCTTCAAAAGTATCTAGTAAATAAGGAACATGGATCTGAATATCTGATTTTTGACCGATACGATCAAGTCGCCCAATTCTTTGCTCTAAAGTCTCAGGCAAAATTGGTAAATCAAGTAAAATTAAATGATGGGCAAATTCAAAATTACGTCCCTCAGAACCAATTTCGGTACACAGAAGAATGTCAGCTCCTTCTGGATCTGCAAAATATGCAGCCTGTCGGTCGCGGGCCACAAAACTTAAGTCTGAATGAAAAACTCCAACCTGAAGATTTGGCACGCTGTCTTTTAAAAGTTTTTCTAAAACGAGAACCTTTGTTTTTGAACGACAAATCAGTAGCATTTTTTCGCGAGGGTTTTTGTGTAAAAACTGCACCAGCCACTCTGCCTTTTGTTCAAATAAGTCACTGTCAGGTGAGTCGTCTTTTATCGACATATTTTTTAAGGTCTTTTTCTTACTTGAATCTTCAATTGGATAAGCTTTTAATACTCTTTTAGGAAAAATCGATTTGTTTTTCACCATATTGGCCCGAGTATTTCTAAAAAAAATTCTTCCCGTACCATGTTCATCTAACAATTCATTAATCTCTTCCCAACAATCACGACTAACTAAGTCTTTGGCTTTTTTGGCAACTTCCCCATATTGACCACTCTCTTCTAGAAATTTATCGTAATCATAGAAGCGATCTGGATCTAATAATTTTAATCTCGCAAAATGCCCCTCCATACCTAATTGCTCAGGAGTGGCAGTTAATAGCAATAATCCTTTCACTCTTTTAGCAAGCCTCTCTACAATTCTGTATTCAGGGGAAGATTCTTTAGGCGTCCATTTTATTAAATGTGCCTCGTCAACTACAACCAAATCAAATTGAGCTTCGTCTAAAAGCTTACGAGCTAACTCTGATCCTTTTAATAAGCCAATATTTAAAATTATTAATTCTTTTTCTATAAAAGGATTTACCGAAGCTTCCGGTGGAGTTTCTTGATTTATTGTTGTAAAAGTTAAATTAAACTTTCTCAACATTTCAACAAACCATTGATAAACCAGTGAATCAGGCACCAAAATTAGCACACGAGAAATGCGTTCCGTTGTAAGCATTTGATGAATAATCATTCCTGCTTCAATCGTTTTTCCAAGCCCGACTTCATCTGCTAGCAAAACCCTTGGGTGAGATCTTTTGGCAACTGTTTCGGCCACATAAAGCTGGTGAGGCAATAAAGCAACTCGTCCACCTAAAAAACCTCGTGCTCTGGAGGTCTTCCAATTTTTTTGCATTTGATATGTTTTAAAACGTAAATTAAAAAGGTCAAGAGAATCACTTTCTCCACTAAATAGCCTTTCTTCGGGCTTATTAAAGCTAATTGCATCGGAAAGTTCGCGCTCGTCTACAAAGTTTTTTGAATTAGTAAGGTAGCGAATAATCCCATCAACGACATCAAAACTTTGCACGATATGCTTTTCGCCGTTTCTTAAAATAATGTCATCACCTGCTTGAAACACCACTCGTTTAACTGGAGCTCCCTTTATTCCGTAAGTTCTTTTTTCACCAGACGCTAGAAAAAGTATCTGAACTGTTTTTGACTCTACTTCATTAATTATCCCAAGACCAAGCTCTGGCTCAGTCTCACTCATAAATCTCTGACCTTGTACAAAAAGGCTTTGTGACATGTGAAATCCTGTATCTGAATTTTTATTACTTAGGACATTCTCGGTAGAACAAAAGCTAGAGCGGCAATTATCATTGCGATAAGAATTGCAATATGTACTTTACCAATCTTTTGTTTTACTTCGCGAACTTCTTTCAAACTATGGGCATTATCGCCATTGTGGTGTTTTGATTTTCTTGGTTTATTTTTTTTAGACATTTTGGATAACCTTTTTTTGTTCTTCTAAAATATATTAAGGCTAAACATTAAAAATTTCTCTAAAAAAATCGGTAAATCCGTCAGTAGTTTTAATATTTTTAAGATCAAACTGATCAGTATCCATCGAGTCATCGAAAAATACTCCATCTTCGTCTGTGTCTAGTACCACCTGACCATCAATTTTTAGCTGCTCAATAAATTCATTATTATCTTTTACTATTTGACGGGCCTTAAGCACTTGCATACGAGCATTTGGATGGCGGGGTAAAAAAAGTTCATTTGATTCCATACTGCCTCAAAATATTGAGAAAATACTTCTAAGTATTTATTTACTAGTGTTTTTATCCAGTATTACTGAATAATACCTTTATTTCCTAGACATAATTTAACAGCTTTGCGTTAAGAACTTAAAAATACGTTGAGATTTATCCTGACAAATTCTTGCAATTCTCCTATATAGAGTAAGATAAAAAATTATCTCAAATGCATGAAGGATATCTTATGATTACTTGCTCAAACGTTTCTCTACAATTTGGCGCTAGAAAGCTTTTTGACGAAGTAGATATTAAATTTACCCCAGGTAATTGTTATGGACTTATTGGTGCCAACGGTGCTGGAAAATCCACGTTTGTAAAAATCTTAGCGGGTGAAATCTCAACAACGACAGGACATGTAACCATTACACCTGGACAAAGATTATCTGTTTTAAAACAAGATCATTTTTTATATGAAGAATTTGAAGTCATCAATGTTGTTATCATGGGTAATCAAAAACTCATGGATGTAATGAAAGAAAAAGATGCCCTGTATGCGAAAGAGGATTTTTCCGACGAAGATGGAGTTAGAGCAGCTGAACTAGAAGCAACATTTGCTGAAATGAATGGGTGGGAAGCTGAATCAGAAGCCGCTGTCTTGCTTTCTGGTTTAGGCATAAAAGAAGATTTATTAAATAAAAAGCTTAAAGATCTTACGGGTGGAGAAAAAGTAAAAGTCCTCTTGGCGAAAGCTCTATTTGGTAAGCCAGACATACTCTTACTAGATGAGCCAACTAACCACTTAGATATTAAAGCTATTCACTGGCTTGAAAATTTTCTATTAGATTTTCCAAATACTGTAATTGTGGTCTCACACGATCGCCACTTTTTAAATAAAGTATGTACCCATATGGCAGACATCGACTTTGGAAAAATTCAGTTATTCACAGGGAACTATGACTTCTGGTACCAATCTTCCCAGTTAGCATTAACTTTGAAATCAAATGCCAATAAAAAAACCGAAGAAAAAATTAAAGAACTTAAAGAGTTTATCGCACGCTTTTCTGCAAACGCTTCAAAATCTAGCCAAGCAACATCCCGTAAAAAAATGCTCGATAAAATTACTCTTGAGGACATTAAGCCATCCTCTAGAAAATATCCATACGTACACTTCAAGCCTAAGAAAGAAATAGGTAAAGAAGTTTTGAGCGTTGAAAAGCTATCCAAAACCGTAGAAGGAAAAATTCTTTTTAAAAATATTTCATTTACTATAAATAAGGGTGACAAAATAGTTCTCCTTGGAAATGATTTGGCCCAATCTACATTGCTTGATATTTTAGCAGGAGTACAAGAGGCAGATTCAGGAAAAATCACTTGGGGTGTAACAACTCAACGCTCTTATTTTCCTAGTGATAATTCAAGCTACTTCAACGATGGTAGAAACAACTTAGTGGATTGGTTACGTGATTTTTCAGAAGACAAAGATGAGTCGTTTGTAAGAGGTTTCTTAGGGCGAATGCTCTTTTCAGGTGAAGAAGGCTTAAAGAAAACCAATGTTCTATCGGGTGGTGAAAAAGTTCGCATGATGCTCTCTAAGATGATGCTTGAAGCACCAAATGTTCTCTTAATGGATGGCCCAACTAATCACCTCGATCTCGAAAGTATTACGTCTGTTAACGAAGCATTAAAAAAATATGAATCAAATATTATTTTCAGTTGTCACGACCATGAATTTGTCCAGACTGTTGCCAATCGTATCATCGACATCAAAGAAGATGGGTCAATTGTTGATGTCGAAAAATCATTTGATGAATATTTAGGGCTGTTATAATTTTTTTATGGAAGTAATCATAAGTACAAAAAACCATAAAAAATTCATCGTTCGTCCGATTAAAAGTGACGATCAGTCCGAATTACAAAAGGCCCTACTAAAACTATCTTCTCAATCAAAATCTCAAAGATTTTTTGCAATGAAAAATAGCTTTAGCGAAGAAGAACTAAAATTTTTAACAAATGCTGATGATTATAATCACCTAGCTTATGTTGCAATTCATTTAGATGAAAACACACATACTCTTGAGGGAGCAGGTGTCATTAGGGCCGTTAGAGACCTTAATCACCCAAATCGTGCAGAAATTGCCATGACCATAATTGATAAATTTCAAGGAATGGGTCTTGGAGCTCAACTATTATTGCTCTTGTCGTCTCGGGCAAGCGATAAGGGAATTACTGAATTTACAGGATCGCTACAAAGAACAAATACTGCAATGCTAAAGCTACTATCAAAATTTACCCAGCTAAATACACAATGCTCTGGAACCATCATTTCTTTCACCACAACTATTCCATTTAAACCATAATTTTAATCAGAAAATCTTTAAAACGATAATCTGCCTTTCATAATGACAAATTATCGAGAAATAGATAAAATTTTAACTAAATACACCTATTTATAAAAGGGGTCGTCATGGGACGCAAATGGAATAATATTAAAGAAAAAAAAGGTGAACAAGACCGCCAAAGAGGAGCTATTTATACAAAACTCCTAAGAGAAGTTACTAAAGCTGTAAAGAACGGTGGAGATGCCGTTGAATCAAACTTTATGTTAAAAATTTCACTAGAAAAATGCCGTAAATACAATGTTCCAAAAGACAATATTGACCGCGCTATTAAAAAAGGGCTAGGTGGGGATGACGAAGGTTATTCTGATATAACTTACGAAGGATATGGTCCAAACGGTGTTGCTGTTTTTGTTGAGGCATCAACAAATAACGTAACACGCACAGCAAGCAATGTTCGATCATACTTTAATAAATGCCTCGGCTCACTGGGCACAACAGGGTGTCTACAGTTTGTTTTTGAACATAAAGCCGTATTTGAAGTTAAGGCCGATAAGCTTAATGAAGACGACTTTACTCTTCTTATGATCGATGCAGGTGCCGATGATGTTGTTTTAGAAGAAGGTTTTTTTACCGTTACTGCCCCAATGGAAAATTTTGGGCAAATTCAAAAATGCCTAGAGCAAAATAAAATAACTGCGGAAGAAGCAGGTCTTGAAAGAGTTCCTACAAATTTTAAAGAAGTCGATGTTGATACATTTAAAACTTGCATGAAATTAGTTGATATGCTGGAAAACGATGATGACGTTAATAAGGTTTATCATAATATTCAGTACGATGATAAATTTGCTAATTTATAATTACTAAATACAAAGGCCCACCGTTTGCACTGTGGGCCTTTACTAAATTCTAAAATGTCATTTTTGTTATTTTTTCTATAGTTCCATCTGCAGTAAGATCTTTAATTGCCTTATTAATTTTCTCTATTTTTTCTTTTGCCTGAGCTGTTTTCATACCTGTGGCGATAAAATTTGGATCTTTTGCTATAACTTCTGGCAATACCGCAAAATCCCCTCCCTTTAAGCCTGCCAATTTAGCAGAATAACTTACTCCCGCAATACCCAAAGAGAAAATACCTCTTGTGCGCCAATTTTTTTTCCCTTTAAATCTTCATCTTTGGTAAAAGGAAATTCTTTTCCTTTTGCTACCGCAATAACAACATC
>CAYWBR010000001.1:82567-99770 GCA_964456675.1 uncultured Bacteriovorax sp.
GCAATAACAACATCGTCATACATATATACATTACTGTATCTATATGTTTTTAATCGATCCTCATTTTTTGAAAATCCAATTATATATGCACCATCATTTAGAGCAATCAATTGACACCTGACCCAAGGACAAGTTTCAATTTTCATTGAAACTCCAGCTTTTTTAAATATGGCCTTGGCCAGCTCTACTGCAATTCCCCGAGGAGTTCCATGATCATTCCACATTAAAGGTGGAAACGAATCGCCAGCGAGTACGCGCAAAGGAGCATCAGCGTAGGTGTTGGTTAGATAGGAAAATACATAGAAAAAACCAAAGACTATAATTTTATTCAAAAACTTATCCATACTATTAACAGTGAGACCATAATAAATTTTATGCTAAAATTATTACATGAAAAAAGAAATAATAAATAAAAAAATCTTAATTATCGGACTTGGCTGGTTGGGTTTACCACTTGCTCTAAACTTAGAAAAAAATGGTCATTTGATTTTTGGAACCACCACCAACCAAAGTAAGGAAGAAAAAATTCGATCTCGATACGGCCTAAATGTCACAACCTTTTTACTCCCTAATATTTTTTATACACAAAATACAGGTACTCGTCAGTTTCCAACTCTTTCTGATTTTGATGTAATTGTGTTCAATGTTCCACCTCAAAATCACAAATACAACTCTAAAAATTCAATCGAAGAATGCCTATCATGGATAAAATATATCTGTGGCTTTAACGGAAAATTAGTATTTATCAGCTCTACATCTGTTTATGGAAAAAACCGAGGCTTAGTCGATGAATTAAGTCCTATTTCTCCAGAAACAATAGGTGCCAATGAGTTAGGAACTTTAGAGAAGTATATCGAAAATAATTATAGTCACTACACAATTATTCGCCCAGGAGGTCTTTATGGAGGCTCCAGACACCCAATAAAATCATTACAAGGCAAAGAAAATTTAACAAATGGCGAAGACCATCTTCACTTGATTGACCGCGAATCACTAATAGATCTGACCACACTCACGATTGAAACAAGCACACCAAAAATCATCAATGCAGTTTTACCTTACGATAAAAATAAAAAATACTATTATGAATTTATGGCAAAAAAGTTTAATCTAAAAAAACCAAACTACCAAGAAGGTGGTCATTTAATAAATACTACCCAAATTAACCCTGAGTTATTTCAACAGGTTTTCGGGAGAGCTCTACCTTCTCCCGAAAATTTTGAATTTAGTGAAGAATTATTAACCTAAAATATCTAAACCGCCCAAATACTGACGAAGCGATTTTGGAATACTTATCTTTCCTTCTTTTGTTTGGTGGTTTTCCAAGAAAGAAACTAATATTCTAGGCGTTGCAATTGCTGTGTTATTCAATGTGTGAACATATTGAACTTTATTTTCTCCATCGCGGTATCGAACATTGGTTCGTCTAGCTTGCCAATCGTGTAGCGAAGAGCAAGAGTGAGTTTCGCGATACTTTCCCTCACTTGGAACCCAGGACTCAACATCGTACATACGAACCTTACCAGCCCCCATATCTCCAGTACAACATTCGACAATGCGATAAGGTAATTCTAAATCTCTAACAATTTCTTCAGAAGTCTCTAATAAAATCTGATGCCATTTTTCTGACTCTGAAGGATCATTTTTACAGATAATGTATTGTTCAACTTTCATAAACTGGTGAACTCTTATTAACCCTCTTACATCTCGACCATAAGAGCCGGCTTCACTTCTAAAACATGGCGAATAACCAGCATAGAGAATCGGTAAATCTGACTCTCTTAAAATTTCACCCGAATGAAGTGAGTTTATTTGAACTTCAGCAGTACCTGCTAGATACATATTGTGCTCAGGAATAAAATACGCTTGATCTCTGCCATTTGGAAAATGTCCTGTACCATAAAGCGCCTCTTCGCGCGCAAAAGCAGGAACTGAAACCAAGGTAAAGCCTTTTTTCATTAGCTTGTCCATTGCCAACCTATGCATGGCCATTTCAAGTAGAACCATTTCATTTTTTAGTGAATAAGATCTTGAACCCGACACCTTTGCAATTCGCTCGAAATCTGCCCAATTATTTTTTTCCAAAATCTGAACATGATCTAATGGAGTAAAATCAAACTTTGGAAGCTCTCCCCATTTTTTAATTTCAACATTATCTGTATCATCCTTACCAAGTGGAGCTTTCGCAGAAGGGATTTGTGGCACTAAATACAAGAGCTCTGTTAATTGTTTTTCAATTTTTTCAATTTCTGGCTTAACAGCTTTTGCTTTTTCATCTAGTGCTTTGGACTCTGATATTAAATTTGGCCGTTCTTCGTTAGACGCTTTAGGAATCTTAGCTGTTATCGCATTTTTTTCTGTTAGAAAGGATTGTTCACTTTGACGCAAGGCTACCACATCTTTATCTAGTTGCACAATCTGATCAATGTTTAAATTTATATTCTTTAGCTCGCAAGCCTTCTTAACCAGTTCAGTATTTTCACGAATAAATTTGATATCCAGCATGACATTCCCTTGGTAAAATAAAACAAATTCCTAGAGATTATCCAGTATTTTCAATGTATTTTCTAGGTAAAATCTTATCTTTTTTTTAGCTTTGAGCTTCAAATCAATTTGTTGATAGATCAAAAAAGGGACGCCAGCATGGCAAAATGTAAATTTTGTGCAAAAGAAATTACTTGGATTAAAGAAGGAAGACGATCAAAACCAATTGACGGAGATGGTGGAATTCATTCATGCAATGAAATGAAACAATCAATGGATAGCATAAAAAAAATCGAGCGAACTGATATTGATCCAGAAATTTTAAAGCAGTACGAGAACGCAATAAACCAAAAAAAGAAATAACTAATTTACTTTAATTAGCTCATCGTAACTAAAATCAATTCGTTTCACAAAATTTTCTTTTCTGACGTGGCATGGTTCGTAAGAACAATTTTTGCAGTAATTCTTACGACAAGGATCTAAATGATAGTGTAACTCCCCATCAACTTCATAATCTTTCATAATCGCCTCTTCAAATTCATCACTGAAATCATGAGCTTTTTCTATTGACCAAAATTCTGGAACCACTAAATGACAATCAATATGGTGTCGCCTTCCCGATCTCATTACTCTCGTGTGATGAATATGAATGACTCCATCTCGATAATTTTTTTTAAACAGCTCTGATAATTTTAGAACCAAATCCTTGTCTTGGGCATCAACGAGGATATCCATTGATCTCATAAAGATTTTTATGCCGGTATAAATTAAATAGGAACCAAAGCCTAATGCCAAAATTGAATCTATGAGTAAAATTTCAGTGAATTTAACCAGCATTAAACCCAATAAAACACCAACAGAAGTAATCATATCTGAAATAAGATGAAGACCTGTGGCCCTGAGTGCTTCTGAATGAAGCCGCTTGCCACGGTTTAAGACCCATAAACCGTATGCACCATTAAATAATCCAGCAAACAATACTAAAGCCGCTCCAAGATCTAGGTCTTGTAATGTTTTTTTATCTAAAAATAAATGGTTGAGGGCATCTAATACGATCATTAGACCAGCAAAACCAATTGCACCACCTTCAAATGAAGCAGCAATCGATTCGACTTTGCCATGTCCATAGGGATGGTCTTCGTCTGCTGGCTTTGCTGCATACCAAACTACAAAAATAGTCACCATTGCAGTTGCAACATTAACAATACTCTCAAGAGCATCAGAATATATGGCCAACGAATTAGTTAATCGGTAAGCATAGAATTTAATAATTAAAAGCAATATCCCGATAACCAAAGATAATTTTGTTGTCTGAGCTAAAAGTTGCTGATCTTTCTTTGATAAATTTTCAATTGATTTGTTTTCCATAGATCGATCATAAACAATCAAATTATGGTTGAAAACGTAAAAAGAAAAACTCTTACAAAATCAAAAACTAATGCGAAGCGCTTGAAGTTTCAGACTCTAATTTAAAAGCTCGGTTTGTGCTTGAGTAGCTTAAAAATGCTTCAATCAATTCTTCCTTTTTTTCAACTTCATCTAAACTTATCTCAATCCAATCAACAAAAATCTCTACATAATCTGGAAATTCAATTAACCCTGAATTTATAGATTTCTTAAACATTGTAAGTTCATTTTGCTTAAGCTTACTAAATTCAACCAGACGCTTGAGTGCATTTTCCTTTATTTGAACTCTTTCTTTATTTATTTTCTTATTGATAACACTATTGTGCAGAAGAGATTGTCTTTCTAATTCAAGAATTTTCTGGCGAGTCTTAGCAGCATAAACTTCTTTAAAATTTTGACCAGACTCATGCAATAAAGGTAATTCAAATTCTATTCCAAAGGAAAGTCTATTAGCTTCATCAGACTCAAGAAACTCTCCCTCAATTGTCCGCGTTAATCCTTTTTCTGCGAATAAAGAAACAACCGGTTTAAAATAATTATTATCGATTTCATTCTTTAGACTTAGTTTCTCTAATTCTAGTTTATTATTGGCAACCAAGGAATCTTCTAAACTGCTGACATAAAATTTATTTTTTAACTTATTAACGATTTCAGAAAGGGATTCTCTTAAAACTAGTTCCTCATTTTCCTTATTCACTAAATTTAAAATTTTATTTTTTTCTAGCTTAACAAGTTCTAATTCCTCAACGAGCTTTAGCTTTGTGTTCTCTAATTCTTTAACTTTAACGCTAACTGAAAATGCTTCAACTGATGAGAGAACTCCCGCACGTACTTTTTCATTTGCACGATTATTAAGATCTTCGAAATTTTTTGATTGGGAATTTAAAAAATCAAGTTTCTCTAAAATTGTTTTTTCTTTAACTAATACATTTAACAAAGCTATTTCATCTTTTTTTAATGCAATATCCAACTCATTAACACTGCTATTTAAATTTAATTGACTTAGCTTAAAATCTGCTCTTTTTTCCCCACCATCAAATAGCGTATAGGTAGAACGAATACCTAAAAAATGTTTCTCTTTTAACTCAATTTCATTTTCGTGAGATTTAACTCCACCAAATAATGAAACTTCAGGTATTAAATAGTCCCATGAATTTCTTGCAAGTGCTTTTTTTTCTTCAACATTAAGTTCGCTGCGTTTTGAGTTCAATGAACTAGTAGACAAAATGCCCGAAATTTCTTCCAAGCTAATTTCTTTTGCCCAGACAACACTTGAATTTAAAAAAGGTAAAAATAAAATCGCACTAATTATTTTTTTATGCATAAATTACTCGTTTTGGTTTTCTAAATTAAATACAACCTGATCTTTTGTGAATGTAATATTTTTACTCTTACCTGTGATTTTAATTGTAAGACTGAAAAAACTTTGATTTTTTGTATCATTTAAAACTTTATAATATTTTCCGGCTTCTAGCTTAAGCTGTAGTGGTTGTACTTTTTTCTTAGAGTCTTTAAATTCACCACCAACAACAACTCCGCTGAATTCTAATGCCTTATCATCATGATCTCTTAGATAGATTTGAACATCTCCTTCAAGTTGCACTACTTCCACGAATGCATTAGTTGTTTTTTTTACAATTCCACCATGGAAACTTTTTAAGCTAGCTTCTTTATGTCCTTCATGCGCAATCGAGTTTGAAATTGGTAAGACAAGCATAAGTATTAAGCTAATAAATAATGTAAAAACCTTTTTCATAAATTCTCCTCAGAAATTATATTGTTAAATATCATCACTATTTTTGTTTAAATTTATATTTTTTTCTGCAGATTTTTCACCAAATAAATAAAAGAAGGTTGGTGTCACTACAATATCTAAAAGTGTAGAACTTAATAACCCGCCGACAATAACAACCGATAAGGGATAAAGAATTTCTTTCCCCGGTTCTCCTTCTGCAAACAGAATTGGAATAAGGGCCAAAACTGCAGTAAATGCGGTCATTAAAACTGGAACTAAGCGTTCAAGAGATCCTCTAATGATCATTTCTTTTGAAAAATTTTCACCTTCATACTTCATTAGATGCAGATAGTGAGAAATCATCATAATACCATTTCGTGAAGCAATACCACATAATGTAATAAATGCGACAACACTTGCTAATGAAAGCGTACCATTAGTCAAAAAGATCGCAAAAACACTTCCAATAAGTGCGAGAGGAATATTGATCATTACCTGTAGAGCAATCATTGAAGATTTAAAATGCATTAAAAGCACAACAAAAATCCCTATGACAGATAAGATCCCTAGAATAAACATCAAGCTTCCGCCTTTTTCCTGTTCAACTATTTGACCGTCGTATTGAACATAATACCCAGGCTTTAAATGAATATTTGCCACCTCTTTCTCAATAAGTTTTTTGGCCTGATCAAGAGAGAGGTTACCTAGATTCATGGAAACAACTATTCGTCTCATGGCATTTTCACGATTAATAATATTAGGACCATTAGTTTCATAAATATCAGCAACGTCAGAAATTTTAATTTTTTGACCGTTTGGCATGGTTTTAAATTGTATTTGCTCAAGTGAAGCTAGGTCTTTTTTAGATTCATCATTAAAGCGCATAAAAATATTAAAAAAACGCTGACCATCTTGTACAGAGCCCACCACTTCACCATTTAAAGTTTTTTCTAAAAACTCCGTCACATCTCCTGGTGCTACTCCATACTTGTTGATATTTTCTCGATTGATAACTATCTTCATTTGTGGAATTTGTGTCATTTGCTCCACTTGAAGATCTAGGATTTCTCTATACTCTCCTGTATCTTTATCAAGTGCATTTTTTAACTCATAGGCTTTTTTTCTAATAACACCTAAGTCAGGGCCAAATATTTTAACCGCAATCTCTGCTCTTACGCCTGAAAGTAAATGATCCAATCGATGGGAAATCGGTTGTCCAATATTTACAACAGTACCTTCAAATTTACTTAACTTTGAGCGTATCTCTTCAAGTACAATCTCACGATCACGTCCCTTTTCTTTAAAATCAACATCTATCTCAGAGGAATGAACACCTTCAGCGTGCTCATCTTGCTCAGCTCTTCCGGTTCTTCTTGAAACGGACTTAACTTCTGGCACACTTAAAATTTCTAACTCGGCCAATTGCCCGACTCGATCTGATTCCGATAACGATATACCAGGCTCTGCTTGTAAATTAATTACCGCTGTTCCTTCATTAAATTTAGGTAAAAAATCTCTTCCTAAAAATGGAATCAGTGAAAGCGAGATTAAAAATAAAACTAGAGTTGATCCTAAAACAACTTTTCCATTTTCAAGCGACCAATTTAAAACCTTACGATCGATATTTTTTAACCAAGAAACAAATTTACCATCTTTTTCTTCTAAGAATTTTGCGTCTTTTAAGAATATTGAACAAAGTACAGGTGTTACAGTTAAAGAAACTACTAACGAAGCGATTAAGGAAATTACGTACGATACCCCTAGTGGTAAAAATAATCTTCCCTCCAGACCTTGCATAAAAAATAGAGGAATAAAAACTAAAATAACAATAATCGTTGCAAAAACAATTGAGTTTCTAACTTCACTTGATGCTTCATAAATGGTTTTTAAAGTAGACTTTGGGTAACCCAACTGGGCATTCTCTCTAAGTCTTCTAAGAACGTTTTCAACATCCACAATCGCATCATCGACTAGCTCCCCTATTGCTATAGCTAATCCTCCTAAGGTCATGGTGTTTATCGACATGCCGAAAAACTTAAAAACAATAAATGTGAGTACAAAAGACAAAGGTATTGCTGTTAGTGTAATTGCAGTTGTTCTAAAATTCATCAAGAATAGAAACAACACAATTGTAATAAATATCGTTGCATCTCTTAATGCTTCAATTACGTTAGAAATTGAATGTTCAATGAATTCAGATTGCTTAAATAATTCTTTATGAAGAACAAAACCTTTGGGAAGATCTTTTTGAATCTCATTTAAAACACTATCAATTTTTTTAGATAACTCAATAGTACTTGCCCCGGGCTGTTTTTGGATACTTAAGATTACACCTTTCTTTCCAAGAACTCCCGCATCCCCTCTTTTTACCTTCGGGCCAATTTTTACTGAAGCTATATCTTTAACAAAGACATATTTACCTAGGTGAGTACCAACTACCGTATTCTCTATATCTGAAAGATTTTTTGCCAAACCTAAATGACGAATCAAATACTCTTTACCATCTTGTTCTGTATAACCGCCGGTGGAATTTTGTCCGATATGTTGAAGTTTGTGTTCAACTTCTTCTAATTCAAGTTGATAGAAATTTAATTTTTTTGAATCTATTAAAATTTGAAATTCCTTTACTCCTCCCCCCATTGTAGTTACCAGAGAAATTCCAGGAATAGCTTGTAAACGTGGCCTTATTGTCCAATCAGCAAAAGTTCTAAGGTCCACGGGATTAAGATTGTTTTTTTCTCCTTCCTCATTAAAACTTAAGCCCACTAGTTGAATCTCTCCCATGATCGATGAAATCGCACCGATTGAAGGGACAATTTCCTCTCCAAGACTTTCTTTAACTTCTGACAGCTTTTCTGCCACCAGCTGTCGATTGCGATAAATATCGCTGCCCCATTCAAACTCAACATAAACAATACTAAGTCCAATTCCTGAATTTGAACGAACTCTTGTAACGCCAGGTAGCCCATTAAGAACATTTTCTAACGGGACTGTAATTTTTAACTCTACTTCCTCAGGTGCCATTCCATGCCCTTCAGTCATAACTGTAACTGTGGGCTTATTTAAATCAGGGAAAACATCAATTGGTAATCCCTGTAAAGTTAGTCCTCCGTAAACTAAGACCACAATGGCCGCAACCACTATAAAAAGGCGGTTTTTTAATGAAAACCTTATAAGTAGATCTAACACAACAAATTCCCCTTATATACATTGTAGATGTCACAATTAATACTATGTTGCCGTATACCTTTTTGAAAGCGACAAAAGCTTTTTTTAACACTTGTGAGGTATACGAAATGAATTTAAAACTTGTGACATCAATCTTTTTGGCCTTATTCATCTCAAACAACATTTACGCCCATGGAATGGATGCTCCCGGGCCTCACGGAGGAAATATCACTATGCCAGGAGCATTTCATGTCGAGCTAAAAGAAGACAAAAAAAACTCTGAATTAAGAATATATTTATTAGACATTGCATTTAAAAACCCTACGGTAATTGATTCAAGTATCACTGTTAGCATCAACAATAAAGAATCCCTTAGCTGTAAGACACAAAAAGGCTATTATTCATGTAATGTGAAATCACTTAAAAATGGTGACAGTATTTTTATCACTCCGGTAAGACAAAAGGTAAAAGGTACTGTGGCCACTTATCAATATCCGCTTAAATATTAGTAAAATCTTGGCACCACAATTGCTCCTATTATAGGTAACTCTTAGAAAAATTAACGCTTTTTAATAAGTTAAGTTTTTTAAGAGTGCCTATTTTTTAGACATCTGACTTAAAAGGGAGCAAAAAATGAAAAACTTAATTCTTATAACTTTTCTAGCAATGAGCTTTTCTATTTTTGCACAAAACTCTCAAAGCAATTTAACTTGTTCATCAGATAAGTTCAAAAAGACCAAGTCTCTCACAGGAAAAAGCCAGGAAGATCAAGTTTGGCTAAATAAATATCAAGAAATGGAAGTAGAAAAAGCATCAGCATTATGTCTTCTGCAGAGAATCAATAAAGAGTTATCAAAAAGAAACCAAAACCCACTAACTTATGACTTCCAACATAATTTTGAGGTCATGCAATCAAATCGCTTAGCAGAGTACCAAGAACTTCAAGATCAAATTGACACAATTGAAATGAAAGAATTTATGCTTTCTTTAAAAGAAATCGAAGAACTTACTCAAAAATTTAAACATTTAAAAGTAAAACTCCAATTAGACTTAAAACAATTACCATAAATACTATCTTAAGTTTTGAAAGCTTAGCAATTTTCTGGCATAATAGGGCCTTGCCAATTCATATTAAATTGCTCTCTTTTTCATAGGTTTAATTAGGTTTTAACATGACACAAAATACGCTTGCCCTTTACGAAGAATTAGAATTAAGAGGTTTAATTCAAGATGTTTCAAATCCAGAAATTAAAGACTATTTAAATAACAAAAAAATTGCCTTTTATATTGGTTATGACCCTACTGCCAAATCCCTCCAAATTGGAAACTTAATGGCCATCATAACCATGAAGCGTCTCCAAGACCGAGGACACAAGCCATACGTATTAGTTGGTGGTGCTACGGGTATGATTGGAGATCCATCAGGAAAAAGCACTGAGCGTGTTTTATTAGATGAAAAAGTTATTCACGAAAATGTTGAAGCTCAAAAAAAACAGTTCGCAAAATTTCTAAGCTTCGATACTAAAGTTGAAAATCATGCACAAATTGTTAATAACAATGATTGGATCGGTAAATTTAGCTTCATCGAATTTCTTCGCGACGTAGGTAAACGTTTTAGAATGTCTGATATGCTTGCGAAGGACTCTGTGAAGTCGCGTTTAAACTCTGATGCAGGACTTTCATTTACTGAATTTACCTATCAAATGATTCAAGCTTACGATTTTTACCATTTAGCTTCTAAGCACCAAGTAGTGTTACAAATGGGCGGTGGAGATCAATGGGGTAACATCACAGCAGGAATTGATTATTCAAGAAAGATGGATGGACGCCAAGTATTTGGTCTAGTTATTCCTTTAGTCACCGACTCCCAAGGAAGAAAATTTGGTAAATCTGAAGGCGGGACTGCCATATACCTAGATCCTGAAATGACGTCACCATATCAAATGTACCAATACTTATTAAATTCTGAAGATGCAACTGTAGTAAAATATTTAAAATATTTTACATTTTTATCTCTTGAGGAAATTGCAAAATTAGAACAAGAAACTGTTGCAAATCCTCATCTTCGATCAGCACAGAAAGCATTAGCAGAAGAACTTGTTCGTTTTGTTCATGGCGAAGAAGGTTTAAATGCTGCTCTTCACGCTACAAAACTTTTCTTTGGTGAGAAAATAGAAAATTTAAAAGATAAAGACTTAAAAGCTATTTTCCAAGATGTGCCTTCTGTGGAAATCACAAGAAGTGAACTAGAAGCAGGAATAGATGTGCTTGAGTTGCTAGCAAAGACTCCTCTCTTTGCCTCTAAAGGCGAAGCTAGAAGATCTGTTGAGCAAAAAGGTGTATCCCTTAATAACTCACCGATTGAAAGTATCAGCTTAAAAATTACACCAAATCAATTGGCCAGTGAGACGTGTTTAGTACTTCGTAAGGGAAAGAAAAACTACTGCGTAGTAAAATTCCAATAGAAAATTGATTTAATCAAAAGATAACCTTAAGCCCGAGTCATTATCTCGGGCGCCTTTTTCCTCTCTATAGCGATTTTTTTAAATATAAGTAAACTATCGAAGAGGTTTTAAATGAAAATTACTTTTAGTTTTATTTTATTTTTAATAATTCTTTTCTCCCAAACAGCAAATGCCGCATTCATGGTGGATTGGCTGGCCGGTTATGCTAGTCATAGTGAAGGTAAGTCAAATTTAGAATTTGGAGATATGACTCACCATTTTTTTCTAGGTGCTACACTTGGTGGAAAAGAAAAATTTTATTTTGGCCAGAATGTAAGCTCCGTTGCACGTGAATATAAAAACACCAGCACGACAAAGATATCTACATTAGAATTAGGCCCTCGCATGAATTGGTACTTTGACGAGGGAAAATCTATATATATGGGTCTTGCCTGGAATCCATATGTAAAAGGCACTCGGGTTCAAGCTGGAGCCGCTTCTGAAGACGTGTCTGGCTGGAGTTATTTAGCAAGCTTTGGGTACGAACTAAAAATATCAAAAAATTTTCACTTAGGGGCAAGTTTAAATTACCACACTATTAATATTTCAAAAGCTGAAGTAAACAATGTTTCGACTGAAGAATCATCGGCATATTCATCATTAACACCGATGATAAATTTATCTTTTAGATTTAAGTAATAACCTTTACTCTCTTGGCCAAATAGACACTTAATAAAGTTAATAGACAAGAAATCATTCCAGCAATTCCAAATCGCTCTAACTGTCCATTGGCATTTTCAACAATAATTGATCCAGTAAGGATACTTGCAGTTCCCGTAGCGAGCATTTGAATTGAAGAATTTAAACTCATAAACGAGCCTCTTTTTTCTTTCACTGTACTTGAAGTGATGATGGCCATGACCGGAACAAAACGCCCTGAAACAAGTATAAAAAATAATGTAGACGAACATAGCGCTAAGACTAATGGAAGCCTCGGCAAATGGGTAACTAGCAATATTGGAATCATTGACAACGGAGCAACAATAGAAAACATTTTGAATTTACCAAACCTATCTGACAAAATACCTATTAATCTGGATGTGATAAAAGTGAATACACCTCCAAATAAATAAATGTACGATAATTCTTTTTCTGAAAGCCCGACATTTTTAACCATATAGGGAGCGACAAAAGGAATAACCATAAAACCTGAAAGCATTATAGAAATAGATAATAAAAAAGCGCGTTGATGGTTAGCTTCTTTTAAAACGCTTAAAAACTCTTGATAAGTACTATTCTTATTAGATTTCTGATTTTTTAAATGTGCATTCAACGCAGGCATTTCTCGGTACAAATAAAATAGGACAGCAAGGCTTAATAAAGTTAAAAATAAAAAAGGTGCATGCCAGTTAAACGTTTCGGCCAAAAAAAGACCTATCGGAATACCGATAACTGATGAAACTGAAAATGCTGCCATCACTGTTCCAGTTGCTTTACCTCGGCGATTTTCGGGTATAATATCTCCAATAACCGAAAAGATTAAAGCTCCTAAAATTCCCCCAAAACCGCCAGCAACAATTCTAGCAAGAATTAAAAGTGAATAATTAGTTGCTAGAGCGCAAGCAAAAGTCCCAAAAATAAATCCTGTATATAAAAAAAGAATGGCTTTTCTTCTGTCATAGCGATCTAAAAAAAAGGAGGCAACTAAGCCTGAAAATGCTGCAGAAAATGTATAAGCAGATACTACTAAGGAAAATTTATCAGGACCTATTGAAAAAAAGCGCATAAATTTTGGGCCAAGTGGCATCATGATGACGAAATCTAAAATATGAGTAAATTGTATGGCAAAAAGTAAAGCAATAACAAGACGCTCATTAAAAGTGCTACTTTTCTCATAAGGAAGGTGCATATAAATCCTTATCTTTATTTTTTGGGAATTTTAATAATTATTTTATCTTTTTCATTAATTACTGAAGCCAAATCTTCTTTAAGACCAGGTTCGATAGAAAAAGATCTCGAACTTTGACTTTGGTGGTTTGTGCCACTAGATGTTTCTTGAATTTCAATAATGCCATTTTTCACTTGTACATTTAATTCTAATTTATCACCATTCTCATTTATTAATGGAACTTCATAATAAACAAATTTATCATCTTCTCGTCGGTTTATATCTCTTACCAAAAAATCTTTTAACCCATAATCATCAGTCATTTCATTTTCAGTATCGCTTGCTCTTCCTGGAAAATCATCCGCACTTTTCCCCATCCGCTCAAGCATGTCGCGATGAAGGGCATCCATCAAATCATCATTGTTTAAATCGTGAGGCGCCACAGGCAACCTATCATTTGAATCGGTAATTTTATTTTCTACAAAAAAATTTTGAGATTTAATTTTAAATAATGTCCAGTGAGTTAAAAAACCTAATGAATAAGCAAGTAGAAAAAAAAATATAGTTCGTAGTCGTTTTGATTCCATATAGATACTTATAACATTTCAGTTAAAAATTTAAAACTTATCTCTTTATCTATTCTAATAAAGTAAAATTATAAATTTGTTTATGCTGCCACAAAATTTTGACGGTCATCCCCACACTTCTTAAAGACCAAATTACCCAATTAAGCTCTAAAATCTTAAGTTTTTTTAATCTAACCCTATAAAAAGTCATTAAAAACCGATAAAAATGTTTAACTTTAATTCTAAAATCCCGATAAGTTATACAATAGAGAAGTTCATTTATTAATGAGTATTCACTGTTTTACTTTTATTTTAAGGAGTTCAACCATGGCGTCCAAAGCGTTTTCGGGAAAAATTTTATTTAAAGGGAACCCTAAAGCAAAACAGAAAAGAAAAAACACTTCGACGCTTTTAAAGTTTGAAATGGCGATGTTTACAAATGATTTTTCCGATACTTTTATGAGTAACTTTAGAGATTTAAATTTAACTGAAAAAGAAAAAAAATCCCTTTCCCGAGCACATCGGGACTTAATAGGCCAATACAAAAAAATTTCTCCTTTTAGTTTAAATAAAGACAAAAATAATCTATTGCAAGCGATTGAATCATCTAAAGAAACGAGTATTACGATTGAAGCATCTGAATATGGTGCATACATTTGCCTTGCCGCTGCCTACTCTGGAAAATTACCAGAAAATAAAAAAATAAAATTTGTTCTTAGCTCTTCACCTATTGCACTTTTCCCAAAATCGTTTGTAAAAAATGAAGATCTACCAAATAATTGTGAAATCATTTATTGTATCAAAAGTGAACATTGGTTTGACAACTTTGAAAGCTTGTACCAAAACGATTTTTTAAAGTTTTCACTAACGGCCGCTTAAGTCATAATGATGTTATGAAAAACATCATTATAAAAACCAAGATTGAAAACAAAACGCCTAAGGAATTACTCCTATTGTTTAATGAGGAGCTCTTTAAAGCGCTAAAGCCTCCAATTATAAATTTAGAGGTCAAACGCTTCGATGGTTGTAAAACAGGCAACGAAGTTCATTTGGCAATGGATGTTTTTGGGCTTGTGAATCAGGAATGGGTAAGCCTAATAACAGATCACAGCGAAAGCTTTGAAGAATGTTACTTTGTCGACGAAGGCAAAAAGCTTCCTTCCCCATTAAAATATTGGCGCCATCGCCATCGACTGATTCGTATTAACGATCATACAAGTTACGTTGTAGATGATATTACTTTTAGCACTGGCAACAAAGCACTGGATGCCATCATTTATCCAGTACTGTATGGTATGTTTAGTTTTAGAATTCCTGTCTACAAAAAACTTTTGAATCCTAATATGTAAATTAAATTTAAAATACGCACATCAGGTGCTTAATAAAAAACTTGATGCGCTAGCTTATTTTAAAGTACATTCGATTTTGTGAGTATAACGATCGCGGTTGTCATATTCAATTTGTTCGATAACCACATATGGAATGTCTCCGTTTTGAAAGAAACGGAATGTGTCTGTTGAGTAACGTGTATCATCGTCAGTTTTTAAAATTTTATGTGAGGTAAAATCTCCACGATGTGCAATAAATCTAACTTCATCAGTTGCAGCCACTTGGTGACGAGCGAAGATATGACCTTTTTTTAAAGTTAAAAAAGCTTTGTCGTTAGCAACTTCAAAAGTAAATTCACACTTTTTATTATCAAATGAACCTTTGTAATTTCCTGGTGCCACGATTGAAATAAGTTTTTCAACAGCGTTAAGCTCTGAAGCAACAACCCCAAAAGTAACAAAATTTAAAACTGCAACCAAGATCGCTTTCTTCATAATATGCTCCGTGCATTAGGCTCCAGGAGCCTTTTTAAAAGTTGCCGTATTTTTATCTAAGGGAAGATAGAACGGCAATCAAAAATAAACAACCTTTGCGAATAACAAAAAAGCCCCGAATTCTCGGGGCTTTTTATCATCCAATTTTAATAGAATAAAAGAATCGCAATTAAATTTTTGAAGTTCTTGTATACTTCATTGCTGTTTTCTTTCTTCTTTTTTCTGCTGCTTGAGTCTTTTCTTTTAACTTAATAGAAGGTTTTTTGTACTCTTGGCGTTTTCTATATTCGCGAATAACTCCAAAAGCCTCACACATTCTTTTGAATTTCTTCAAAGAACGCTCAACACCTGCTCTTTCGTCAATATTGACAGAAATAGCCGAATACGGATCATTATTATGATTGTGTGCTGACATAAACCTTTCACCTCCTCTTTCCGTGACATTAAACCTTTAAAATAAAGGGCCATTTAGTAGAGATAATTCTCGCTAAAAAAGTTTGATTACAGTAGGATGCCTTTTATTTAATGTCAAACGGTTATTTAATGTGGGCTTATGGGCGAACAAAAAAATTTATTTGACACTGATGGCAATTACCCTCTGGCCAATCAAAGCGATGTTCATTCTAACAAAAAGAGTGACTCAACACCAGACGAGGCCCCTCTTGCCCATCGTCTAAGACCGCAAACATTAGAAGAATTTGAAGGCCTCGGAAAGGTACTTAAGAAGTATCCTTTTTTAAGTCGACCAAATCTGCAAAGTATTATCCTGTATGGATCATCGGGCGTTGGAAAAACTACCCTGGCAAGGCTTTTAGCAGTTTCAAAAGGTTATGAATTTTATAAATTTAATGCTGTTTTGGGCGGTGTGGCCGACTTAAAAAAACTCATTCAGTCTGCCAATGAAATGCGCGAGCGCTTTTCCCACAAAGCCGTTATCTTTATCGATGAAATTCACCGCTTCAATAAAGCTCAGCAAGATGCCCTACTTCCTTATGTTGAGGAAGGAGACTTTGTCTTAATTGGTGCAACCACGGAAAACCCGCGAACAAGTCTGAACAAAGCGCTGCTCTCAAGGCTTCAGATTGTTCGGCTTGAGGGTTTATCAATTGAGGAACTAAAGAGTCTTCTTGTACGCGCTAACACGCGCGCAAATATTTTTCTTAATAATGAGTACCTTGAACTGATTCCAAGCTATTGTCGGGGGGATGCTAGGGTTGCACTAAACTCCCTAGAGCTTTTGGCCAGAGTTGAACATCTCACCATGGAAAAAGCTCGGGAAATCATTTTAGAGAAAGCGCGCGAATATGATCTTGGCGACAATCGCCACTACGACGTTATTTCGGCATTTATTAAATCCCTTCGCGGCACAGACCCCCAAGGGGCCATTTTATATTTAGCGATCATGCTCGATGGCGGTGAAGATCCAGTATTTATCGCAAGACGCCTGATGATTTTTGCTTCCGAAGATGTTGGCAATGCTGACCCAAGCGCACTAACTCTTGCCACTTCCGGGCTTCAAGCCGTTCAGACCATAGGGATGCCCGAAGCTAGAATAATTCTTTCGCAAGTAACAACTTATTTGGCCTCGACCTATAAAAGCAATGCAAGCTATTTGGCCATCAATGAAGCATTAGAATACGTGGAAAACTCTGCCACTATTGAAGTCCCCGAACATTTGAAAAACTATC
>CAYWBR010000002.1:0-83409 GCA_964456675.1 uncultured Bacteriovorax sp.
TTTGTAACGTTAGCATTTTCCCCCTAAACTATAACGTATGGCCCACAAGATGACGAGTTTATTTCTTAAAACGTCCTCTCTTATGACGCTTTTTTTACTAAATTTATTTTTACTTTTTCCTAGGAAATTTAATGAATAAGAAAAATAGTCAAAATCAAATATCTGTCTCCATGCTCGTAGTCGGTGACGAAATTTTAAATGGCAGAACAATAGATTTAAATGCCAGTTATTTGGCAAAATTTTTATTTAAAGTTGGACTACACTTGAAAAACGTAGAGTTCATTCGAGATAATGAAAATGAGTATTATGAGACACTTTATAAAATGCAAAAAACGTCTGACATCATCATTACCTCAGGTGGAATTGGCCCAACGCTTGATGATATGACCAAAAAATGTTTATCGCATTTTTACAATAAACCTCTACGTGAAAATAATCATGTCGAAAAAATTGTCCGCCAAAACTACACTCGATTTGGGCGAACTTGGGAACCAAGTCTTAACTATTATCACTTTTTCCCTGAAGATTTTATCGCATTTAACAACCCACTAGGACTAGCACCGGGACTAGGATATTTTGATCAATCAACAAACACTTTAATCCTCTCAGCACCTGGAGTGCCACGGGAATTTGAAGCGATGGTTACTGATGAATTTTTTCCCTTTATCGAAAAAAAGTTTTCCAATAATTTTGCACGAACATTTCAAACCATAGTTCGCACACACTCAATAAGCGAAGAAAAAATTTTTGGTGAAATCGCCCCCAATCTCTGGGAAACACTTCTTAAATTCGGAAAAGTATCATCTCTTCCTCATACCATCGGTATTGATATAATTGTCTCCTATCAGAGTTCGGAGGCAGAACACATTGAATATCAAAGTGCAATAAATAAAATATTTAAAGAATCACCATTGGCCAAGTATATTTGGCAATATGGAAATATAGATCTGTCACAGTTACTTTTAAACACATTGAAAGATAAGAAATTAACAATCGGTTTTGCTGAATCATGTACCGGTGGACTAACATCATCAAAGATCACTGACCTGAGTGGATCAAGTGAAATTTTTCTTGGTTCAGTAATTTCCTACAGTAATGATGTCAAAATTAACACGCTTGGAGTTAATCAAAAAACCTTAGAACAATTTGGTGCTGTAAGTGTTGAATGTGCTAAAGAGATGTCAATTGGGCTTCAAAAATTATTAAAAGTAGACATTGCGGTATCAATCACAGGCATTGCTGGTCCCACTGGAGGAAGTATTGATAAACCTGTAGGTACTGTATGTTTTGCTGTAACGTTTAAAAATAAAACAATATCCCAAATTCAAAACATGCCAGGCAACAGAGTGAGAAGAAAAGATCGTTTTTCAGAATATGCACTCTGGCTTGCCTATCAAGCAATCACCAGTGCAGAAAATTAATTATTATTAATTGGAATTTATCAGATCGTGAAGCTGGAATTTAAAATCCTTAATTTCCTCCGGCCCAATACTCGCAAGGGATCGTTTAGCATTACTAACCTCTTCCTTTTGCAGCCGACCTGATTTTTCTAATAAATTTAGCATATGAGCAATTTGCTTTTTTTCTAAGTTCAATTCAAATTTATCTAATCTGTTTGCGACTTCAACTTCCATGCTCTCACTGGCATGTAATTCCACGATAGCTGTGCTAAGTGAAAACAAAACAATCAGGTATAAAAAAAACTTAATCATACAAAGAAAACTCCAGTATGTGTTTTACGCGAAGTTTAGTTATTATCGACGAAGATCTGCATTTACTTGAGCGATTTTATCAACTTAAGATTGCTTATATATATATCAAACGCTTAGTGGCCTATTCTTAGCGAAGACTAGGCCTAAAACATCGAATCATTGCCAACAAAACGTGTCACTCTCTATATACTGGTGATGTTATAAAAAGCCCTTAAGTCATTAATAGATGGGTAAAAGCTAATTATGGAATGATTTATAAACATCACCCTTTAACATGGAAATATGAGAATTTGTTAAACCATAATTTGAAAAATCCCGACAAGTCACTAAAGACTTAAAGGGATTTTAAGTTTAAGGAAGCTCACCCATGGATAGGATCATTAAAAAAATGATTCACATTAATAAATTAATCAACGCATTTTTTAATGTATTTCATAGGTCATCATCTATTTTACTCATCTGTTCATTTGTTTTCTTTCAAGCATGCGTGCCAGATAGTGGTTCGAAAAAAACTACGAAAAAATCTAGCTCAACAACAGACGGTACAAGCAATACGAACCCGACTTTACCAAACTTTTCATCGAATACTAACTTCATTCAAAATGGAGGAGAAGTTTACAATAGCACCGCAATCGTAAACTTACCCTTTTCAGATGGACTTTATTTAAGAGGTAAACAAGTTGATAGTTTTATTCGTGCAAATCTAGCTTCCAATGGACAAATCTGTGCGGTAATGCGAGTTCTTGATTCAACTGTTAACCGTGCCATTGTCATTAGTCTTAAGGCACAAAATTTTTATAATTTATCTACAGGAGTGCGAGAGTATTACTATTCATTTAACTTGAACGATGAAGAAACCAATAAAAGCTTCTGTCAAAAAACAGGATTGATCAACAAACTCGGTGTCCTCTACCCAACCCTTCTTGGGCAAAAATATAATATAAAAAACATGTGCACTTCTACTTGTAACAAAAGTGAGTACAGCACACAGAGTTTAGAACCATTCTCTACTTCTGGTAGTTCATTAACAAGCCTAACGCTATCAAATTTACAATTTAAAATTACCAATTACCCTGATAGCAATACATCATCTCCAGTGGCATGTTCCTCAAATGATACGTGTAAAGCTCAAGGATATAGTTGCTGCAATCTAGGTCAATGCGTGAGGGATTTAGAAGTCAAATCTTCCGTTGATCAAAGTTCATCTGATTTTATAAATGTGATGAACGAAATTTTGGCAAACCCCAACAATATATACAACTATCCAAATTATTTTCATATTTGTGCTCAAGTAGTTAATCCTATCCCTGACAATTCAACTCCGGTAGATCCCACGAAAGAAGCAGAAGAACGAGTGATAAGTCTTACTAATTTGTATAATTGCATTAATAAAGTTGAAGGGGAAATGGGACTATGCTCTGTGGAGTATAATGAACCGAAAGTATTTACTCCTGCGGTGTCTTCAACAGCATGGTCATCTACTGATTCGGGCGTCTACACAACTGGTCTTGATGATCGAAGCTTTTTAGAAACATTTACCAATTTAAATATTGATAAGCGCCCTAATTTTACTGTTGAAAAAATCACTTATGGTGGAAAAACCCTTTACAATACTGAAACATATTTACCAACTCCTACTGCCTCAAGCAGCAATAGCTCTGACCTAGATAATGAATTTGTGACAATTAACCCAACATTAGGAAATTATAATGTGGCCCAAACTGATCCAACAAATACTAATGATAACTTATTAACTGCTACACAAATAATATTAAAAAAGTTACCCGTAGACTCCACTCTCATTAATAAAAAACTTATTATCACTTATAGGACAGATTCTTCTTGTACAATACTAAATTCAAGTTTGGCAAAATGTGAAAAACATTATATTCAAGGTCAAAAATCAATTTCTTCATCAAAGTTAACTGCCTCAAGACTCCCGGTAACTGATCACTATACAAATTCTCTTGAAGTACAAAATTATAAATTACCAAGTTATGCAGATACATCAAAAATTATTTCAGTTACACTGGATGGGCAAACTTTAGTTAAAGATACCGACTGGACACTTAATCTTGGAACCCAAAACTATATAAAGTTAATTGGATTAAAAGTAGCTAATACTGGTCAAAAAATAAAAATTTCCTTTTATGTTAATCGCACACTCCATCAAAACATTGGAGCTTCAAAGTTACAGGCGCTCACAAAAATTCAAGAATACTGTAAATGCCAAGGAAACGACTGCAATTTAAAACCTGTAACCAACACTGCTGGTACAATAACTGATTATGCATGTATCTATCCAGACCCAATTGCGGTAGATCCTCCACTTAATCAAAAAGTTTACTTAAGTGCAAAATCAGCACCTATCCGCTTTTTTGAATCATCAACGGGACTATTTGTTGCTTCACCCAGCACCGGCAACATCCAGGAAGGAACGAAGTTTGAATATAAAAATGGCGATCTAAAAAAACCAAACAACTTAGATGGCCATATTGGTTTCAATGAAATTTACGGAACAATTGGAACTAGTGCAAGCTCGGCCAAGCCACCACAATTAGTAAATGTCAAAAAAGGTAAAACCTATGATATCTATGCTGATCAAGGTTCATTTTCTAGCTGCTTACAATGTGGCAACGACTATTACTCGCAACTAAATAGAGTATTTCCTTTCTCACAATTTGCAGGTGGTACAAAGCCACTTAAATCTATGACCTCTAGAACATCTGGTGATTCTATACGTTCAGACGATTTTCTTTTTGGGCGAGCTTGTTTTGTGCCTGCAACGATGATTCCATGGAGTCATAAACCCGCTTTGAGCGTGGACTCACAAAGAAAAAACCGTCAAGCTCTTCAGCATTTTTACTTTGCTAATGGCTACCAAAGAGACTGGTACGGATTTGATTATGGTTCTGTTATCGGGTCTTTTGATGGTGTCAAATGGTTCTCGATTGGATCCAAACGACGAATAAAAGCTGAATCAAACAAACTATTCATTGCTGTTAACGGATATTTTTCTGATCAAACTGTCGATACAACTTTTAACATTACGGTATTGGATTCTACCATTAATCAATATGGTGACAGCCTTCCAACTAAAGACATTGATAGTGACGGTGCCGAATGCCAACGCTATCATCAATGTACGACCGACACTGACTGTACGGCAACTCTTGGCTATGAATATGCGTGTAGTAGTGTAAATGAAATCTCGAGCTTATGGCCAATCTTTGATGATAACGCCAACGAAATACCAGACTCTTCATTAGAAGAAAATAAACTTACAAATATTTTTAATAATAACGTAGGAAGTGCAAAGCGCTGTGTTTACCGTGGTAGAGGTGCAATGTGTACACCAAGTTACGCATCACTTGGCACTAATGGAAATAACTTCTTCAATGGAAATGTTCTATCAACACTTCATATGTGCTCATCAAACACTTCATGCCAAACGCTTAACGGCCCAACGGGGACAGCTGAGAGCTCTTTTAACACAAAAATTTCACGATACGCAAAAACCATGCGCGATATTTTCTCTGATGGTTCTGACGACTGGTTTGGTTTAGGAGCAAAAATTTTAGGTCGACCATATAACTACAACGGCCAGGATGTTTTCCCATCAGAATTAGCAGGAAATTTAAATTCAAACAAAGTAAAAGCGCTCTGCATTCCAGGGAGAAACCCGACAGGAATTACCTATGAAACGCAAAATATTAATGCCAATCTTTCTACAAATAGAGGGGATCGCGTATTAGGAATAGGTCAAACAATTAATTCAAGCGAAAACAGTGATCCGCTATATTTGAATAGCTGTTCTGTTGTCGACGGAGATGGTAATTTTTTTGCAGCAACTAAACCTAAAGACAATCAACTCACAACTCCTAGTATTGGGGAATATGCTGCTACTCAAAATATTCCGGCGAACTCTCTAAAACTTATCCAAACAGCAATGGGAACCTCTATCAGCTTCACTAATTTTGTCACTCAAATATCAAGACTACAAAGTTTTGCTATTCAAGAAAATAGTTGTTTGAGAGCACCAGGAGCAAGCTGTTTTTCTGATCAAGAATGTGCACCGTCAAAAGCAATTGCTGACAAAGTGAAACTCTTATCAACTTCAAGTGCCAGCATTTTATCAATAATTAACTACTATGAATTAAAATTTTGGCAAGAGGAACTTATATGTTCACAAAAAGAAGCAACGACTAGCACTCTTTACGATCCAAAAAATAATCGCTGCTGTCGCGACATCGGCAAGACAATATCAATAGGGCATCAAAATGAATCTAATAACTTAAGT
The DNA here is from genome assembly GCA_964456675.1 of uncultured Bacteriovorax sp. Taxonomy (GTDB): domain Bacteria; phylum Bdellovibrionota; class Bacteriovoracia; order Bacteriovoracales; family Bacteriovoracaceae; genus Bacteriovorax. The sequence continues at coordinate 6,013 of CAYWBR010000002.1, forward strand.
TACACTCAAATTCCAGGTATTGATGTTTCTCTTGCATCAGCTAACCGATATTCTAGAGTGAGTACTGTTTATCAAAAGATCAAAGATGGAAGCCTTACAAAAATTTGTCACGCAAATAATCCATATACGAATGCTGGAAGTTGCGATGATATCACTGAACTAAATCCCACAGGAAAAGCACAGTTTAAAACTATCGATTATATTGGCCAAAAAACTTCTTGTACTGAATCCTGGGTAAGACCGTTTGCCAATGGAACTAGGGCCTGGAATGCCAATCAACATCAAAAGTTTGCAGCAAGCTTATTCAAATGTTTAAACTGGCTACCTCACTCTACTCTCGATGGTGACAGCATGTACTCGTGTACTGGCAAGGAAATTGATGATCCGACTTGTAAATTAATTCAAACCACACCGGCTTCCTATAAAGCAGTGGGGGTTATGGAATACTTAGAAAAACTTGAATTGATTGGAATTCCGCAAATCTATATTGATCGCAAAGAAGAGTTTGTTGGCACAACTGAAGGTGTATTATCGTGTCGATCAAATCGATCGAATCCTTATGCCGCCTACCCTAACACCAATTATGACTCTATTGATATATTCGCTGCAGGCACTCCTGGCACTCAGTATGGCGATGGAACTAAACAATACTATGCCGGAAATAAAGACACTGCATTTAAAGGCTTAAAACAGGTTTTTAAAACTGATGAAATTGTATCATGTCTTCCGGCCGGAACGGTCGTTGCGGTGGGAACAGACCCTAACAAATGTTGTACTGGTTTTATCAATGGGCAAACTAATAAATGCCAATTGGACGATTATGCCGACGTCAGTGTCTATACTAACCGATATGTATCTTCAGAAGCTAGAGGAATTGCCGACAATCAATTTAAAAATGAATCAGGTTATATAAAAAATCTTTCTACACTTCACGAACTTGCCTGTACAAAAAACATGTGCGCATCTGGAACAATGGCCAAAGGTGTACTCGTATCCTTATTAAAAATTCCTGGCCAGGAAAATGAAGAAGCCCTTCGTTACAGATTTTTACAAAACACCACTGCATCTGATAATGCTAATGGCTTTCTTGACCTATATAATCTGGGCTTAAAGCTAAATACTCACCTCTATTGTATCCCTGCTGCTCTTGCGGATCAACAAGTTGAAGGATTAGAAATCTATAGTTGTGGCGAGTAATTGCTTTACGAAGAAAAGTAACTCCCTTTATTATATTATTATAAAATCTGATAAAGGGTCTGGTCATTAATGAATGAAATTTTAATTGCGATTATATTAGGTATAGTTGAGGGCTTAACAGAATTCTTACCAGTCTCCTCTACTGGACATTTAATTCTTTTTTCAGATTGGTTTAAATTACCACCGGAAAAATATAATTCCTTTAATATTATCATCCAACTAGGGGCCATTTTAGCTGTTGTGGTGCTCTACCCTGGACGATTTAAAGATTTTTTAAATCCAAATCTCGTAAAAGAAAAAGATTGTAAAAAATTAAATGCTCTTCATATTATAATTGCGATTTTCCCTGCTCTTTCTATCGGCTATTTATCTAGGTCATTTATAAAAACGACCCTTATGAATCCAATGGTGGTCGTATCTTCGCTCATTGTAGTTGGTATCATAATGATTATTCTTGAGCGAATTAGACCAAAAGAGACTATAACAAACCTCGACAATATTAGTTACAAAGAAGCACTTATCATCGGTCTTGGCCAGTGTTTTGCTCTCATACCTGGAGTTTCGCGCTCTGGTGCAACGATCTTAACGGCAATGATGCGTGGGTTTAATCTAAAAGTCGCGGCTGATTTTTCGTTTCTTATTTCAGTTCCGATTATTGGAGCTGCAACACTTTATGAGTTTTTAAAAAGCTATGACCAGTTTAGCTTGCACGACTTCCATCTCTTACTTATCGGCTTAATCACCTCATTTATAGTTGCAATCGTTGGTATTAAATTTTTTATAGGTGTGTTAAAAAAATTAAGTCTAACACCATTTGCAATTTATAGAATTCTTTTTGGACTTCTCTACTACTGGATTATTTTGAGAGTTTAAGAAAATACCAAAAACTGCCTACTTTTTAGGGCAGATAAAAAATAAAAATCAAAACTATTGATAGTTCGAAACGCTCCAATAAATATCTGATATCACTATCTTTTTCTTGATAATTCAAGGATTTTAAAGTTCATTCGAAAAAAGAGCTACCATAGTAATTGAGTCCACTATGAAAATAGTAGTTAAGATTAAAATAATCCCAATATCTGTCGAAAAGATATTGAAATTGTGACTACTTAGACGTGGAAATAAATATGAACAAATTGCAGACACTACGAAAAATTATGGCAATCATTTCGATTGTATCAATAATTGATATTCCCTTCATTTATGCAACAGAAAAAGATGAAGAAGAAGATAAAGATGAAAAGTTTGCAAAAAATATCGGAGCCATAGGTTCAGGTGCCGCACAAATGTACAATATGTACACTCAGCAAAAAATTCAAAACGCCCAAATGCTTGCCAATGTTACCATGATGAATAAACTTGGGCCTGGGTGTATGCAAAATGGTAAACCTTGTCACATTACACCTGCAAAATATTTTCCTGAATGCCCTATTACAAACTCAATGGTTAATTTCCCAAAAGGAATGTGCGAAAGCCCTTCAATGAATCCAAACCAAATTGAGCAAATGAGCGGCTACAAGCAACTCGCAAATAATTGGGTAAACCAATTTGAACACATGCTAAATCCGGCCCAAAACTCATCATTTCCAGTAGGATTAAAATGCTTGGCCGATAAGCAAGCTGCACTTAATCAACAATTACAAAATACAGAAAACTCACTTACTGCGCTACAGACCCAATTAAAAAAGGATCTGCAAGTATTTAGGGAAAATAATAAAAAAATCCTCGAAGAACTTGATACAAATAACAAAGAACTTTTTGGAACAGGTGGAAATAAAAATAATGCAGATAAATTAAGAAATTTAAGAAATTATTTTTCTCAGAGCTGCCAAAACGTAATAGGTAAAGAAAACTTTCAAGCAATGCCTGGCCTTAATGATATATTAAAAATGGTAACAAATACCAACAGTGATGCCACCAATTATTTATCAAATAGAAATGCCATTGAAGCAGATATTAAAAGAGCTTTAGAAAAAGTTAACAACAAAATAAAAAATGAAGGCGTGGCTTCAATTGAAACCGGTACAATAGATATCGAACTAGGCAACTTGAATCCAGCAACCTTACAAGTATTAAATAAAATTCGCGAAGAATATAAATTAAACCGATCGCGAATCGAAACCCAAATAAAAGAGGTCCAACCTGATTATAAGTTACCAAGAGCTGATAATAACTTTTCTGAAGATACTGCTGAATTCATTTCATCAGCGGAAACACAATTTAAAAAACAATATATTAATGATTGTGTTAGTGGAAAAGACTTAGGAGTCGCAATTCCATTAGAAAACGTATTGAGCTCATTACAACAAAAATCTACAGGAAGCGCTGGAAATGCTAGAGACAAATATCGATCGGCACTTAAGGCCATTGTTGAAAGCACTGAAACCGTTGATCAAAAACTTCAACGCATAAAAGATCTTGAGTCATCATATAGTGATATAACTATTACCTACCAAAATCAACAATCACTAAGAGTTACACAAACTCCACATCAACTATATATGGATATCGCAAAGGCTTGCGAAACTCGATATACAACAGTTCAATCTGAAACAAGCTCAACCGCTGGTACATCTAATAGTTCTCAAAAGAAAAAGGTTGATCGTGCAGTAAACTTAATAAAAGAATACAAATCATTAAATGAAACATTCTCTGCCAAATTGACTCAAGCGGTGAATGAACAAGTTCTTAACTGTTCTGGATCAGCAAAAAAATCAGAAGATGGTTCTTGTTCTAAAGCAATGGATAGAAATAACGAAAGCTTCTGTATCGCCCACGCCAATCAATGCGCCGGAGAAATTCAGTCGTGCTATTTAGAAGCGGATAAGCAAGTCAAAACACGTGAAACAAAAATGAAAGCACTTGCTAATACATTTAACGCCAATATGACAGCACTCATTGCCAGATCTAATCAATTATACGACTCACAAAAGGCACAAGTTCAAAACTTAGTTGGGTACATGCAACAGCGCTTTCCAGGAACGCAATTTGAGCTCCCAAAAGATATGTTTGTTGCGCTACCTGAATCGGGAAAATCAGATTATTTTGGGGTTAATTTGATTGGCGGAAATCAAATAGGGCCAAAAGGCGAACTTAAATTTTTAGAAGATCAGACAAGTCTTATTGGAAAAATTGATAAATTTAAAGAGATGATTAAAAGCCAAAGAGAATCCACAAACGATCTTTTAAAAAATTATATTGATAATCAAAGCAACGCAATGGCAGAGCAAAGAGAAAAATGGAACGAATTATCCGAAAAATGTAATCAAGTTTATATGGCATCTAAAGCTCAAGTGGAAAAATATAACCAAGCCGGACAAGAAGCTCAGGCCAAAGCTCAAAACGCTGCTGGACAGTTTTGTAAGAGATTTAAAAATTGGAAAAAGAATCCGAATCCAGGTTGTAACAAGGCACTATTTAGTGCACTTGAAGCTGTTGGAAAAGATGGAGGATCCTCATATGCAAACGATGGGGCCCTAGAAGCAGCGTCGACAATGAAAGATCTTTGTGAAGAAAATCAATCTGAAATTGCTGAAGCAAGAAAAGAAAATGAAAATAATAAAATAACAATGGCTTCAGTTTGTAGTTCAACAGATTCTAATGACGAAAAATTTTTAGAAGCAGTTGGAAAACAATTCAATGTTAAAATAAGTATTGGAGAAAAAAGTGAAAATTCTGATGGCCAAAATGAGGAATTAGCAAAAAAAATTGCCACACTTGAAGCACAGATCTCAGAAAAAGAAAAAAAAGCATCTAAAGAGGAAGCTTCAATTAAAGACTTAGCACAGGATCGTGAGAACCTTGCACAATTAATAAAACAACAATCAACGACTATTGGTAGCGCAAAATCTCTTGCTTCGATTTTAGCTAATGATGATTCATTCAGTAAATTCTTAAAGGAAAATAGTAAATTAAACAAAAAACAACAGAAATTTTTTGAGGAATTAAGAGGTTATGCAGAGGATAAAAGCGTTGAGAACAAAAATATCTGCGCCAAAGTTGCCGGGAAAGAAGCAAGTTTCGAAAAACTTAAAACGTCTTCATTAAATAGTACTCTTAATGATGCTCGAAAAACCCCAGAAGATCAAAGTGCCATAGCCGCTCAATTAAAAGCGATTGGTGAGGATGCAAAAGACATAACCTGTGAAGCTGGCTCTAGTAGTGGAAGAAATATCTTTAAAGACCTCTTCTCTACTCCTACGGCTTTACAAAACTTAGGAATAGGTGGAACTGCTCAATAAAAATACTATTTTCAATTGAGTAGGCCAAAGTAGGACGTATGCAGAAAAAGCAAGAAGCTTTAAAGACATTAAAAATAAATCTATTGGGTGGAATTGTTTTCACCCAATTCCTATTTTCAGCTTGTGTTCCTGAAGTTGGACAGACTAAATTAAGAACGAAAGCAAGTGAGAGCGCAACAAGTGGTAATGTCGGTTCAGTCAATCCTACCTTTGGTCGAGTCTTATTAGATAATCCCATCATCCTCTCTAGTAATACAACTTTAACTCAAACAGTAGATTTAAATCGCTACCTAAGTTCACCGCAATTAATAGTTGATGATTACTTCTTGCGTGGTACTGGCGCATGCAATGGTCTAGAGACATGTTTTGAAGTTAAAGAAAATGCAAACTCCAATTCGGCACTTCAATCAGACAATAAGAAGTGGGCGTATACCACGACGTCAAAAGAATTTTCACAAGTAAATACCTACTTTCACCTCAATAAAATAGTGAACCAGTTCTATCAAACCATTTATTCTGGACATGCTACTGCATGGGATTTAACTGCTCACAACTATGTCACAAGTTATCCGCAAAACACTGTGGACTCAAACGGCACCATTAAATTCTTCTGGAAAAATCCATATCAAGTTTATGCAGAATGTGGTCTTGCCGGTAACGCTTACTTTGATGCTACAAAAGATGAATTATGTTTTGGACACGATTCAAAATATTCTCAAGTAAAATTTGCTCACGATCCAACAATTATTTATCACGAAACAGGTCACCTTTTTATCCATTTGGCCATGAACCTTAGAAACCCAATCAACGCAATCACCACACAAAGCTTAGGTATTCTAAGCTATGATGAAGCTGGGGCAATCGGGGAAGGATTGGCCGATTTTTTTAGCTATTATGTTAATGGCAGAACTCACGTCGGAGAATGGGCCCTTGGAAGATTTCTAAAGCAATCTCGTCCTCTTTCTGAAGATGATGCTCTTCATCCGGTGGGAATCGGTACCGATGAAGGAAATTCTAGAATCACTTATCCAAACTACCTAACATATGATCCTAACTTTCCAGAAATCCCCTATGAAGATGTTCACTATGCAGGGATGATTATCTCTCATTTTTTAACTGCCCAATCTAAAGATTTTGAAAACTACTGCGGATTAACTAAGACTCAAGCAAGTAATGCCGTTATGAATTTAGTAGTCGAATCTTTAATAGAGCTTGGAGATGCTACGGGTAAGGGAACAGACTTGGCCACAGGAGCAGGTAGTAGCATAACTCTTGGACGAATCAACGGATCTGTTAATCATGCTAAAACTTGGATTAGTCACAATAACCCAATCACCTATCGATCATTTGTACAAACATTTGCGAAATTTGTGAAAAACACTTTTGGCAATAGCTCGATGAATTTATGTAACGCAAGTATTTACTCTAAGGATCGACTTGAACAACTTATCGATAAGTATGGTCTCTTGTTATTTCGAACCTACAACGATCATCGTAACGAAGCAGATAGTGGGTCTAAAATAAGTGTTGCCGTTAATCCATCGAATCGTTCCTTATCAACGCTAATCAAAAAGAATCTAATCAAATTTGATCCAACCGATGGTGCAGCTAAGGCTTATGTTATCGACAATCGCGATCAAATAAGTAAGGCCATAGCTGCTCTAAGAACAAGAGGCCTTGCCCAAGACATGTCGGAACAGGCTACAAATTTTGAATACAATAATGGTAATGGCAAAATAAGCCGTGGCGAAGTTGTGGGTCTAGTGCCCAACCTCTACAACGATTCCAACGTTACGATGGGTGGAATCCAAGTTCTAGCTAACGACTTTGATCATATTGATGATCGAAAGCCTTGTATTTTTAGCGATAATGATAATTGGCCAACGGAATCTGAAGGCGGAACCACTGATCCAACTTGTTCTAGTGCAACTCTAAACCCAAATAAAGACGACAATCCAGAGGTTGCTCCCATTTGCTTTATTCAATACAATGGTGAATCAAATACTCAATGGATAACTCAAGAAGAATTTATGGAAAAAATGGCCATGGATTCTGCAAGTTGCTTAAAATCAACAGAGCCAAAATCATGCTTTATCCGTGCCATTCCAGGTGCTGACCAAGCAACATTTTCCAAAATAGACCCGAAAAAAACATGGAGTTCGACTCTCACCGACCCACAAACAGGGAAAGCTCCTACTTTTAAATACAATAATGTTTTATTCTTTGAAATTTCAAAACAGATTCCACCAGGAACTATTTTTGATTGCCGCTTCAGAGTGCGTTTCACAAATTGTGATGATTGTTATCATGATACAAATTCATCTAGGGCAAATTTTGATTTTACAGACAATGAATACAACGGTCATAGACCGTATAAAATTTTACATTTTCAATTTCCAATAGTTGATTAGAGGACAAACGTAACAAGATGAACTTTTATCAAAAAAAAGCATTACTTCTTTCACTACTAATCGCACTTTTGGTGACGATATGGAAAAAAAGTGAGCATGAAAATATAAAAATAAAAACTCAAGCCAATTGGATACACATAAAAAAAGATGAATCTGGAAAGCTCATTAAATCGAGTGTATCGTCAATAGATACCGAAGAAATAAAAGACTCAACTCGCACCCCCGCAAATGAGCAGAAACCAAAAAACACCAACGAAAAAATTATATTTATCAATCTAAACAACGCCAAACATAAACCAGAGTTAAACGAACTGACGTTTGTAAATTCCTACAATCCAGAATGGAGAGAGTTACTTGGAAAAGAGCTCATGCTATTTCAACCCGAAAGTGTTGAAGTTTATTTTAAGCCATTAAAATCTGTAGTAAAAATTCTAGAAGATAATAAGGCCATGTTCTTAGAGGAAGTATCTGTAACCTATAAAACTAATTTTGGGCCAAGAAGCTTTAAAGCACTCATAAATTCTGAAAATGGTAAAGTTGTTGAGTCTTGGGGAAAAACCCACTACGATAATTTTGCCCCCCGAATGCCAGCTTCCGAAAAAGGCTTAACTCCAAATGGTTCGTTGTAAAATTAAATTATTCTGAGATAAATTTTTTAAAACATTCTAATGACTCAGGATTTATTAATGCTTCGAGGTTATCAATATTTCTGCCATTAATTATTCTTGCTACCGCTAGTTCAACTTTCTTACCTGAACGAGTATAAGGGATATCATCAACCTGATAAACATTCCTTGGAACGTGTCTAGGAGTTGTATTTGTTTTAATGAGTAGTTTTATTTCTTTAACTCTTTCACTTGAAAGGTTTTCACCTGGTCTAAGTTTTACAAAAAGTAAAACATCAACATCTCCAGCGACGTTCTTACCGACACAAATTGAATCTTGTATATAACTTAAAGATTCTGTCTGACGATATATTTCACTGGTTCCAATGCGAACTCCTCCGGGATTTAGTGTCGCATCTGATCTTCCAAAAACTAGCACTCCACCATTATCAGTAATTTTTATAAAATCACCATGGTACCAAACATTTAAATTATTTTCTCGGTATTTATCAAAATACGCGGCATTAATTTTCACACTATCTTGGTCGTTTAAAAAATAAATCGGTCTAGTTGGAAATGTACTCATACAAACCAACTCCCCTTCAATATTAGTAACTTTTTGTCCACGATCATCAAAAGCACACACATCCATCCCCAAACCAAGACATTGAATTTCTCCACGATAAACTGGCTTCATTGGATTTCCGAGCATAAAGCAACCCAAAATATCAGTCCCACCGGATATGGATGACAATTGGACTTCATTTTTAATTTTAGAATAAACATAATCAAATTGCTCTGGGAGTAGTGGGGAGCCCGTTGATAAAATTGTTTCCAATGAAGGAAAGTGACCATCGGGAAAAAATGTCCCAACATCTTCTAAGGCTTTTAAAAATTTTGGACTAGTCCCAAAAATATTAATTTTTTCTCGATTTATGATTTCAAAATAATCCTTAGGCGAAGGATGAGCTGGAGAGCCTTCATAAAGAATAATTTTTGATCCAAAATACAGTGAGCTTACTAGCCAGTTCCACATCATCCAGCCACAAGTAGTAAAAAACATAATTGTTTTTTCACGTTTTAAATCACTATGCAAGCTAAGTTCTTTTATGTGTTGAAGTAACACTCCACCTTGAGCATGGACAATGCACTTGGGTTTTCCCGTTGTTCCAGACGAATACATAATATATAACGGGTGCGAAAAAGGTAAATCATCAAAAGTTAAAATTCCATTAGTTGAATTTTTAATAATATCAGAGTATTTTTTTGCTTTCTTGAATCGGGTAAGGTCAATTCCTTTATTATATGGATCAACCAATATAAAAAATTCTGTTTCTGGTAATCGATCCTCTAGTTCTAAAATCCGCTCTGTTAAATCAAAATACTTTCCACCATATTCATAACCTACTGCTGCAAAAATTATTTTTGGTTTAGATTCAGAAAATCGATCGACAACTCCATTAACGCCAAAATCGGAGGACGTCGAAGTAAAGGTTGCCCCCATGGCATTAGCAGCAAGCATTGAAATTACGGTCTCTGGGACATTTGGCATATATGCCCCTACCACATCTCCCGCTTTTAAATGTCCACGGAAAAAATTTGATAAATAACCTACAAATGACTTTAATTCTCCGTAGCGAATTTCAGTGCGCGAACCATTTTCTAAAACGGAAACTAAAGCAACATCATGATTATTACCGCGATATAATAAATTTTTCGCGAAGTTCAATTTCATTTCGCTAAACCAAGAATAATTTTTAAAGCTATCCTCTAGCAAAACAGGGGTTGCCTGGCCACAATACTGAACACTAAAATATTCAATTAATTCACGCCAAAAAATTTCTTTATGTTCGACAGAAAATGCATGGAGTTCTTCATAGCTATCAAAAGGCTTTGAAAGATTTGTTTCAAGGTATTTTTTAAAGGCATACATTTCACTTTTTAAAACTCTAAAATCATTAGGCTCAAAAAGCGCTTCCTCATGAAAGCGAACCCCATTATTTTCCATTTTTTAAATCCCAACTATAATACAGATTTTAAAATTTCTTCAGACGCTTTGTTCACTTTATCATGGAGCGAATTACCATGAGAATCCATAGTAACAACCACTGGGAACTCTTCAACCGTCAACTCCCATATCGCTTCAGGTGACCCCAAATCCATCCAGTGAACGTTATCAACACTCTTAATTTTTTCTGCCAGAACTTGTGCAGCTCCACCTATTGCGTGAAAATAGACGCATCCATAGTCCTTGCAACCTTGCAGTGTTTTTGCCCCCATCCCGCCTTTTCCAATGACTCCAACAATTCCATAATTGCGCATTACTTCCCACTGATAGGGCTCCTCTCTAATTGATGTGGTTGGACCTGCTGCTTTTACTTCATATTTTTGAGTTTTTTTATCTTGTAACACCACGGGGCCACAGTGATAAATAATTTGGTTCTTTAAATCAACTGGAGGTTTCGTGCCATCGTGCAAACGTTTATGAACGGCATCTCTACCTGTAAATAATTTACCCGATATAAGCACCATATCGCCTACTTTTAATTCCCTTATTGCTACTTCCGAAAAAGGATAATCTAATCTTTTCATTTTCAACCTCAAAATTTTCTTAAAGGTGCCAGGCACTTTTTAGATTTTCTTAATATTAATAAAGCCATTTTTTAATTTCATTAGATATTCCAAGCTCTACGCCTTGGCGCCGGTAAGCCCAACACATATATGAAATAGAAACAAAAAAAGATGCTGGTAATCTGTTTAAAACACCAATTTTACAACCTAAAAGTGTGGTTTTGCCACCAAAGCCCATAGGCCCAATACCTAGCTTATTAGCGGTATCGACAATATCTTTTTCTAGTTTGGCCAAGTCGCTGATGCTATTTTTATCGTCTAATTTTCTTAGCAATTGCTCTTTAGATTCCATATAGCCGGCACCTCTATCGCCTCCGATACACACACCTAAAACTCCTGGGCCACATCCCTTGCCTTGAGCTTTATGAATAGCATCGAGAATGACTTTTCTCACTCCCACTAAATCTCGACCTGCCTCTAATGGTGTGTGAGGTAGTGAGTATTGTGCACCAACGTTTTCACACCCTCCACCTTTAAGCATGAGTTTTACTTCAATGCTTTTTTTAGAATGCTGATGAAAATGAATTGACGGATGACCCAAGCCAATATTCATTCCAGAGTTTGCACCAGTTAGTGAATCTACTGAATTTTGGCGCAAAAAACCAAGTTCCGTGGCCTTAACCACAGCCTTCTTAATTTCTTGAGAAAATTTTTCTTGATCTAATCCCACGGGGTGTGAAACAAAAAAAAGTACTGTTCCCGTGTCCTGGCAAAGTGGTTGTGATTTCTTTTTTGCCAACTCAATATTGGCCTTAATAATATTCATAGCATATTCAGCTGTGGTGTTTTTTTCTTCACGCTCTAGTGCTTCAAGAATTACCTTTTGAATATCGTCTGGAATTTCTGCAGAGGTTTTTCTAATTAATTCTAATAAAGAATCTCCCAAAAGATTTTTAGTTAGTTTATTTTTTGTCGATTTTTTTGCAGCAACTTTTTTTGCAGCAACTTTTTTTGCAGCAACTTTTTTAGTTGTTACTTTCTTTACTGCTGATTTTTTTGCAACAGTTTTAGATTTCGTAGTCTTTTTTTTACTCACAGGCTTTTTCTTTGCCATCGGAATCTCCTTAACAAGATAAAATATAGATCAAATGAATTTTAAATTTTAAAAAAGTATAGCAAGGAAGTGACCATTTTAGTAGTCTTCTAATCTATGATTTCACTCTATGGATTAAACGAAAAACAACGCGAAGCAGCTTCTTGTATAGAAGGCCCTGTTCTGATTTTGGCAGGAGCTGGCTCTGGGAAAACACGCACGATCACCTACCGAATTGCTCACATGGTGGATAATTTGGGGATCAAAGGCGCAACTATCCTCGCAGTTAGTTTTACCAATAAAGCTGCCAGGGAAATGCGAGAAAGAGTTCACACTCTCTTAGGTGCTAAGAAATCTAGAGGACTTTCACTTCTAACTTTTCACTCTTTAGGTGTAAAAATTCTAAAAAAAGAAATTACCCGCTTAGGATACCATCAAAATTTTTCTATTTACGATCAAAGTGACCAAATAAGTATCGTCCGCGATGCTCTAAAACATTATCACGACGAAAAAAAATTTGATCAAAAAGACGTTCAAGCAAAAATTAGCTTTTTAAAAAATGCTGGTATCGATGCCGATGATTTTGCGGACTCTATTCACTTCAATCCTGAAAATGCCTACGACCACGCAACTGAATATTGTTATCGATTTTATGAAGAAAAACTTAAATTTTTTAATGCAATTGATTTTGATGATATCCTGCTTTTATGCCTTAAGCTTTTTAGAAAATTTCCCGATGTAGCAACTGAGTACTCCGAAAAGTTTAACTATATCATGGTGGATGAATACCAAGATACTAATCCATTACAATTTGAATTAATACTCCACCTAACTAAGACTCATCAAAATCTTTGTGTGGTTGGTGATGATGACCAGTCGATCTATGCCTTTAGAGGAGCGGATGTTCGAAATATCTTAGAATTTGAAAAAAATTTTCCAAATGCCAAGGTTGTTAAACTTGAAGAAAATTACAGATCAGTCTTACCTATATTAAATTTAGCGAATGCCGTTATTAAGCAAAACTCAAAAAGACGTGACAAAACTCTCTGGAGCAAAAAACCATCTGAATTAAAACCAATTTTATGGGCCATGGGTGATACTGACCATGAAGCAGAAGTTGTTGTAGAAGATATTGTTCAACATCAAGCTCAAGGTGGACACCTCGGAGATATTGCTGTTCTTTATCGCTCCAATACTCAAGCTCCTCCGATAGAAGATCAATTACGCATGAGTCAAGTTCCATATACCATTATTGGTGGGCAAAAATTTTATGATAAAAAAGAAGTAAAAGATTTAATGAGCTATCTTTTTACGATTTTAAACCCTAGCGATCAGATGGCCATACGAAGAATTTTAAATATTCCTCATCGAGGTATTGGTACTGCTACACTAGAAAAATACCTACAAAAAAGTGCCGAAATAAATTCATCGCTCTTTGAGACTATGAAGCTTCATCCTGATTTAGACCCTCAACGAAAAGCGAGCATTGAATCCTTTGTTAATTTAATAATGAAATTTCAAACTGAGTTTAAAAATCACACGCTAGCTGAAGCAATAGCAAAACTAGTCGAGGATATTGAATATTTAAATTTTATTGATAAACAATATGACAACGCTAAACAAGTAGAGCGCCGACGACTCGATGTAATGAATTTTATCGAATCAGCAAATAGATTTTCAAATTACTACAAAGATGGGGCAAGCCTTCAAACCTTTGTTGAGCGATTACTATTACAAGACTCACAGGATAAAGAAGAAGGAGAAGATGAAGATCAAGATGTTCGTAAAAATGAAATAACTCTTATGACTTTTCACTCTTCTAAAGGATTAGAATTTAAATACGTTTATATGATTGGAGTTGAAGAAGAAACACTACCCCATAAAAAAACAATATCCCAAGGTGAAGACATCTCCGAAGAGAGACGTCTGTGTTATGTCGGCGTAACTCGTGCACAAGAAAAACTGATTATGACTTACTGTAAAAATAGAAAAATCTATGGAAAAGAAACTCCACGCCATCCTTCTAGGTTTTTAAATGATATTCGAAACCAAAACTTGTTCATAGAGCAAGATCGTACACAATTTGGTCATTTAACAAAAGATGAAGCTGAATCTTATAAGAAGAACTTTTTTGCTAACTTATTGGCCAATCTAGACGATGAAAAAAAATAATCTGATTATGTATTATAGACAGGCCATCCATGGCCCAAAAAATATCTGAATCCTTGATATTAAAATCGTAAGATGATTTTGTTAAAAAGACCAAAGCTTTCTTTAATTTCTATCTCTACTTTTTTCAAATCATCACATTTTATCCCATTTTCTAAAATGAGTTTGTTTAATTTAACTGACCTTGGGTATAAAAAACTAAAATACTCTGCAGAAACTTGCCGATTCGTTCTTTTATCAATTTTATCTAAATCATTTGCCTGTAATTGATCGAAATATATATCATTTTTGCATCTATCCATAGAGATTCTTGTCGCGGAACAACCGCATAAAATCAATGTACTAAAAACTAAAACAACATAATTCATGGCAAATTCTCCTCAGTCTCAAGAATTGGATGAGAGAACTGATGCAAAAGAGAATCTGATTTTTTTGTATAAAGAGATATCTCAATATCAACGGGGTAATACACCCCCAGGGTTGTTACTGCTAAAAAATATGAAAAAAAACGTCGCTGCATACTTACTTCAATGCTTGATGCATTTTTAATTCCATCTCCATGAAAGTAATCCTCCAAATAAACAACTCTCTCACCTGGAAGCAGACCAAAAAGATAAAAATCTAATCGTATAGGTTTTTTTAACTGTACATCATCTCCCGAACGATGATTTAAATAGAATTTTTTTTGATCCGTATTTGCTGATTGAATTTTAACATTGGCACAGCCACAAAATAATAAAAAAAATGAAGCAATTATAATTAACGATTGATTTCTCATTTTATGAGTCTGTAAAATTTGGTGAACGTTTATCTATAAAAGCTGTAATGGCTTCCTTGTGATCATCTGTTCTTTGAGTAATTGATTGATAAGTAGCTAATGCCTCTAGAGAGGCATCTAGATTTGATAAATAAGACAGCTTCATCGCCCTTTTAGTGTATCGAACCGCGATAGGCGCAGAAGACGCAATTGATTTTGCAACATCAAGGCAAAGATTCTCAATTTCTTTCTCTTTATCGGTATCAAGATAATAGTCAAGTAATCCATATTCAAAAGCTGCCCTACCTCGTAAGAATTCTGCAGTTAAAAACATTCGCATAGCTTTTGTGTAACCCACGGCTCTTTGAAGAAAAAACGTTCCACCATCCCCTGGAACTAAGCCTAATCTATTAAATGTTTCTGCAAAACTAGACCGATTGTCACCAAAGCGCAGGTCACACATCATGGCCAAATCACAACCGGCTCCGACTGCAGGGCCATTTACCAGAGCGAGTATTGGTTTTTGAAACGATTCAATAGCTCGGGGAATTCGCTGAATCCCATGAATGTATAAATCGCGAAGTTGTGGGCTCTCACCTGCAAACATTCCGCTGCGATCTTTCATTGCTTTAACATCTCCTCCTGCGGAAAAAGCCGATTCCGCGCCTGTCAAAATAACTACTCTACACTTTGAATCTGTATCTAGTTTTTTTAAAAGTGACTCAAGCTCGTCAATCATTTTGGCCGTGATTGCATTTTTTTGAGTTGGATTATTTAATGTAATTCGTATGATATATGGAGAGATTTCATCTACTAATATGTGATCCATCTTATCCTCGTTTAGTTTTGGCAAGTTGAAGCATATGCCCTATGCATTTTTGAACTTGATTCTTTTCCTAGTAATTTCAAAATGAATTGTGACGCTTTAAAAAGTTTGTCAAAATGAATACCTGTTTCATATCCCATCGAATGAAGCATATAGAGGACGTCTTCAGTTGCCACATTACCACTAGAACCAATTGCGTAGGGACAACCCCCGAGTCCACCAGCAGAAGCATCAAAATTTACAATTCCTTCATTTAAAGAAGCAAGAATATTTGCCAGAGCAGTTCCACGTGTATCATGAAAATGCATACTGAAATAATTTAAATCGTGGTGTGCCTTAAGGCGAGAAATTACTTCAACCACTTGATCGGGATGCCCTACCCCAATAGTATCTCCTAACGAAATTTCCATGCAATTTAATTTTTTCAACTCATCGACTAAATAAAGCATTTTATCTAAGCTAGTTTTTCCTTCGTAGGGGCAACCAAAAACCGTTGAGATATAACCTCTGGTCTTTAATCCAAGTGTATTTGCTTTGTTTACCACAGGTCGTATTCTATCAAGTGATTCTTCAATGGTTGCATTAATGTTTTTTTTATTAAAAGTTTCAGAAGTAGCAGTAAAAACTGCAATATGCTTTAGGCTACATTCGCAAGCTTTTTCCAATCCATACATATTTGGAACCAGAGAAAATAGTTCTATTTCCTTATTACTTAAAAATGTGTGTAACAATCTTGAAAGCTCTACTCCGTCACTCATTTGAGGAATTTTTTCAGCACGAACAAAACTAGTAGTCTCAAGAGATCTCACTCCTGAGTTGATTAACATTTCAATAAATGTAAATTTATCCTGAGTATTGATAATAGTTTTTTCATTTTGTAATCCATCTCTGGGACCAACCTCAATAAGACGGATTTTCTTTTTAATAACCATAATACAAATTCCTTAGGTCTATTCTTTTATTTGAACTAACTCAACACCACCATTTACCTGATCGCCAATATTATATTTAATGTTTTCTACAACACCTTTTAAGTTAGCTTTTATCGTATGTTCCATTTTCATCGCCTCTAAAACTAACAAAGGAGTCCCTATCTCAATCGAATCGCCAATATTTACCATAATTTTTAAAATCTTTCCCGGCATAGGTGAAAGCATCGAGCCTGGTATTTCTTTTTTCTTTCCTCTTCTACGGTTTTCCTCAGAAAACTTAAATTCTTCGCCATTAGAATAAATGCAATTTTCACTAGCGATGAACTTCAAGCTATTTTTGGTGTTTAAATTACTAACAAGATATTCATTTTGAGAATTAATTTTTTCTAATTGGAATTGAAATTTATGGCCATCATATTCGACTTCAATTTTTCCATTAGATAATTGATTGACGTCTGCAACTACTTTTTTATTATTAATAATATATTCTTTTTTCATTTTGTATCCTTACACACTTAAATTAACCTAAAACTTGTTAAGTTATCCCACGCTGATGATTTGTAAGAAGAATTTCCAACCTGACTTCTTAGATAATTACCTCTAAATTCATTTAAAGCGATCGCCATGCAAATAGACTCAATACTTTGCTCCCTAGGTAGAAGCTTGTCTTTGTAGGTTTTCACAAAATGGGTATAAGTCAATCCGTTTGCAAATTCTTCAGTTTTAAAAATGCGTTTTAGGTAATCATGGTTTGTTTTGACTCCTAAAAATGGAGTTTCATCTAAAGCCTGCATGATTTTCATCGTAGCGTCTTGGCGGTTTTCACCCCAAACAATAAGCTTAGCGAGCATTGGATCGAATTGAATGGTAACTTCATTGCCGGCAACAAAGCCACACTCAAGCCTAGAGTTTCTAACTTTAGGAAAACCGATATAAGAAATCTTGCCGATTGAAGGCAAAAACTCATTATCTGGATCTTCTGCATATAATCTTACCTCAATAGCATGTCCCTTTTGTACAATATCATTTTGAGTAATCTTTAATTTTTCACCACGGGCAACTTGAATCTGCATTTTTACTAAATCTAGCCCTGTTACCATTTCTGTAACTGGATGCTCAACCTGTAGACGAGTATTCATTTCTAGAAAATAAAATTTACCATCTGTATCTAAAATAAACTCAACCGTTCCAGCTCCTAGGTAGTTTATTCCTCTAGTAATTTTCAAAGCGGCATCACACATCTCTTGTCGTAGTTTCTGGTCTAATGCAACAGAAGGTGATTCTTCAATGATTTTTTGATAGCGCCTTTGAATCGAACACTCCCTTTCAAATAAATGAAAATGCCCACCATGTGAGTCTGACATGACTTGAATTTCTATGTGTCTAGGACTAACAATAAATTTTTCAATAAGCACAGTATCATCACTAAATGCATTGAGTGCTTCTCGTTTTGCGCCTTCAAGCTCTGATTCAAAATCTTTATCATCAGAAACAATTCGCATTCCCTTTCCTCCGCCACCAGCAGAAGCTTTAATCAATACGGGATAACCAATTTCACGGGCCTTTGTATGAAGAGTTTTTAGACTCTGGTCCTTACCATGATAGCCTGGAATCGAAGGGACATCTAATTCTTGAATTTTTTCTTTTGAAGATTTTTTATCCCCCATCAGTTCAATATTTTCTACACTAGGACCTATAAATATCAATCCAGCATCAGTTACGGCTTTTGCAAAAAAACTACGTTCTGACAAAAAACCATAGCCAGGGTGAATGGCATCTGCTTTGGCATTTTTTGCGATATCTATAATTTTTTGGCAATCTAAATAAGTATCTTTAAGAGCACCACTTCCGAGCGAATAAGCCTCATCAGCATAAAAACGATGAGGATATTCTTTTTCGTCATCAGAATAGATTGCTACTGATTTAATCCCCATTTCACGACATGTATCAACAATTCGCTTTGAAATTTCTCCACGATTGGCAATCAATAATTTTTTAATTTCTCTCATAAATATCCTTACCTTATTCTTTTATCCAATTTGGCTTTTGTTTTTCTAAAAGAGAATTCATTCCATTTTGGCCTTCTTGCGAAATTCTTAATTCAGATATGAGCTCTGTAGTAAACTTCCGTCTTTCTCCCCTTGGCAACTCAACAATTTGTTTAATTAAATCTTTGGTTCTTCTTTGTGCCACAGGAGCGCATACTAGATACTCATTTATTCTTTTTTCAAATAAAGCATCCAGTTCTTCTGACCCTACCACGCTATGAACAAGCCCCATTCTCAGTGCTTCTTCGGCCTTTATCCTTCTACCTGATAAAAAAGTTGCTCGCGCATGACTCTCCCCAATTTTAGCGACGACAAAAGGCGAAATCACCGCGGGCGCAAGCCCTAAGCGCACTTCTGTAAATCCAAGCTCGGCATTACTAGAAGCAACAACTTCATCAGCACAAGCAACAAGTCCAGCTCCTCCGCCAAGAGCGTGCCCATGGAGTTTTAATAAGACTGGTGCTGAAAAAGAGTTTAGTTGATAAAAGAGCTCGGCAAGTTCATTTGAATCTTTTATATTTTCAGAAAAAGAATAAGTGGCCATTTTTTTCATCCAATTAAGGTCTGCACCTGCACAAAAGGATTTTCCATTAGACTTTATTATCAATATTCTCAGGTCTGTTATTGAACGTGCTCTTTTAATTATTTCGATAAACTCACTAATAAATACTTCGTTAAAGGCATTGTGAAGTTCAGGGCGATCGAGCGTTATTGTGGCCACACCTCGTGAATCAATATCAAAAAGTATGAAATTATTTTCCTTTATCATTTTTTACCTTCAATTTAAATTAGTAAAAATTACATTCTAAAAACACCAAACTTCGTCTCATTTATTGGTGCATTTTTTGAAGCTTCAAGTGCAAGCGCTAAAACATCGCGAGTTTTGGCAGGATCAATCACCCCATCGTCCCAAAGCCTAGCTGTTGAATAGTAACACGAACCTTCTCTTTCATATTTCTCAAGTATTGGGCGCTCAAATTCTGCCACCTCTTCTTTGGTCATTTCATTTTTTTTCTGTGCCAAAAGCGATTGCTGTTTTACTGTAGATAAAACTTTTGCTGCCTGCTCACCACCCATCACTGAAATACGCGCATTTGGCCACATCCACAAAAAACGAGGAGAATATGCTCTACCGCACATGCCGTAGTTTCCTGCGCCAAAAGAGCCTCCAATAATAACAGTGAACTTTGGAACATTTACTGTTGATACAGCTGTCACCATTTTAGCACCATGCTTGGCAATTCCTTCATTTTCATATTGGCGGCCAACCATAAAGCCTGTGATATTTTGTAAAAACAATAGTGGAATTTTTCTTTGTCCACATAGCTCGATGAAGTGAGCTCCTTTTTGCGCACTTTCAGAAAAAAGAATCCCATTATTTGCCACAATACCTACCTGATGTCCGTGGATGCGAGCAAATCCTGTCACCAACGTGCCTCCGTAGCGCTCCTTAAACTCATGAAATTCAGATCCATCGACCAAACGTGCAATGATTTCTCTAACGTCAAAAGGCTTTCTGGTATCTTCAGGAATAATTCCGTAGATATCTTTCATCTCAAAGAGCGGATCTTTAACATCTTTGTCAGAGGCCAAATCCTTAACTTTTTTTGCATTTAAATTCTCAATGATATTTCTAGTTATAATAAAAGCTTCTTCTTCATCGTTTGCAAAATGATCACTAACGCCACTTATTCTTGTATGTACGTCAGCTCCGCCTAAATCTTCGGCCGTAACCTCTTCGCCCGTTGCAGCCTTGACAAGAGGTGGTCCTCCTAAAAATATTGTACCGTTGTTTTTTACAATAACCGTCTCATCACTCATTGCAGGAACATAAGCTCCTCCCGCAGTACACGATCCCAAGACCACCGCAATTTGAGAGATGCCCTTAGCTGACATTTGAGCTTGATTATAAAAAATTCTTCCAAAATGATCACGGTCGGGAAATACTTCGTCTTGTTTTGGTAAAAATGCCCCACCACTATCGACTAAATATATACATGGTAGTTGATTTTCTAGCGCTACCTCTTGAGCGCGTAAATGCTTTTTAACTGTTATGGGATAATAAGTACCTCCTTTAACAGTTGCATCGTTGGCGACAAACATACAAAGTGTACCATGGACTTTACCAATACCTGTCACCATGGCACCTGATGGAACTTCGTCGTCGTAAAGATCGATTCCGGCCAGAGCGGACAACTCTAAAAAAGGAGAACCTGGGTCTAGGATTTTTTCAATTCTTTCACGGGGAAGAAATTTTTTTCTGGCGTGATGTCTTGATACTGCATCACGACCTCCACCCAATTTAACTTTTGCGTGTAATTCATTTAGTTTTTCAAGCAAAGATAAATGAAAAGAACTATTTTTTTGAAAATCATTTGATCGTGTATCGATCTCTGATGAGAGTGCGTCCATGAAGTTTCCTCATACAAAATATGCTTATAAGATTAGAATTTTTAACGAATTTAATTGTAATGATAAGGCATCATACTGCCAAGAGATTTGCCTTTAACTAACGCTATGTGCGACCCAAAAAAGCCCTCAAAATGAGGGCTTTTCAACGAAAATTTTATTTTTTTGTCTTTTTAAGCAATTCATCCAGTTCACGCTTGCGCGTGGCCGGATCTTTAAGCTCTTTTAACTCTCTTACCTTTGGAACATTTTTAAGCGACGCAACTCCTCGCGCCTTCACAGGAGACACCTTATCACTGGCCACTTTTTTAACCATGTATTTAGGCTTACCCTCTTCATCAATTTGCGGTTTGCCATCCTTATCTAAATCTGCAACTACATAAGTAAATGATCCATCTGCATTTTGAATAAAGAAAGGCTTGCCACTTAATTCGAGTATTTTATTTTCCACATCTTTTGTCGTTGCGGTTTGAGGTAAAACTACCATTGATTGGTTTTCATATTTTACCAAAGATAAGTTTTGTAACCCTCCGGTTGGTCCTGCTGGTTGAGGCAACGAATTAAGTGCCTTATTCCCAGAGTTGCTCACGCCATTGGAAACTGTACCTGAACTTGTATTATCACCAGAGATTGAGCGTGCACTTACTGAAGAACCTGCCACATTGCTCGCATCACTAGCAATTGATCTAGAACTTGTGCCACTAGGACGAGACCAAACAGAATCGTCAAATCCACTTACGCTAGCAGGTTTTATTTCTTTTGGTTTTGAGATTTCTTTTTCAAGTTCTGCAATTTTCCTTTTTAATTTTTCAGTTTCTAAAATATCGTTTATTGAGCGTGTTGAGTTTGCTTCATTTGAAATTTGTGCATTTTTGGGGGCTTCAACAAGTTTTTGCTGTTGAATTTGCTGTTGTTGTGCCAGTTGCCCTTTTAAATTTTCTAATTCTTTTTGCACTGATTCGTAGTTATCGCGACCTTTATCAATACTGGCCGCTCGATTAATATTCGCATCATCGTTTGATTTTTTATCGTTAGAATCGATTTCAGTTGTTGGCACCATTGAACCTTGGCCAGTAGAAAAGTTTGTTCCGAAAGCATCAAAACGATCATTACCGATTTCAGATGCAGGTGAAAATGCATTAGCGATCTGACTCGAAATCATCGTATCTTCAGCATCTCCACTATTTTCTGTTACAGTAGAGGTTTTTGACTCTACTGCTGCTGAACCAGGACCAAACGTAATAGCAGTTCTGCGCCGATCGGTATCAAGATCATCATCTGATTCACCTGTTGAAGTGTTAAAATTACGTTTTGCTGACGAATGACGTGTAAACGTTTGCTGCATCTCTGTGTTTTCACAGGCCCTAATAAAAAATGCTGATTTTGCTCTTTCTTTATCAAGCATAAAGTCCAGTGCGTTTCCAGTAAACATTCCTTTGTGTTTATTGACATCAAATTTATACTGTTTACTTCTATTTGACTTTGCGTTTTTGGACTCTAAAACTTCACAAGCGGCTTTCAAATTTAACTGGTCTGAAAATTCACATTGATCACTTACAATTTTGGTAAAATCTGCTTTAATCATTTGCTCAAAATGGCTACTTAGTTTTTCATAGTCATTTTGTTTTACTTTCTGGTTTTTTTTAAAAACTTCAATAAAATGTTTTAAATTTTCTTGTTTATTACTTAGATATAAACTGGTAATTGAACTTTCATATTCGGAAAAATACACGTCTTCATTATCCCTAATATCTGTCGTTATCATTTTAGTAATTTCTGCAACTGATTTATTTCCTGAAGTCGTTAAAATGCTGAATAATTTATCCAAAAAATTCCTGGTACGCTTCTCTTCAACAACGATACTTTCTGTCTTAAAAGAGTTTAATTCTCTTATTCTATTTATTGAATCTAAGACGCTATTATTTTTATTTTTTAGTATAGGATCATCGGAAATTATTTTCGATAATTCACCATTCGATGATTTTACGTAAGTAAGATAGTCCTCATATGACTTGGATAAATCGTCTAAATTACTCTTTGAGCATCCACTTAACTCTGCTTTTTGATGGGCTTGACAGGATTTAGGCGAGTCAAGATTCCACAACTTTTTACTAAGCGACAGCTCTTTTTGAATTTTCTCAGCATCTTCGCTTATTGATAGATTTCTAAGTATGGCATGATTGATTGTTTGATTATATTCATCTACAGGAATAGCTAAATCTAGCTCTGTTCTATCTGGTACGCATGCACCGGCAACACTGCCACCACGTGATGCTCCATTCGTGGCACAGTTTAAGCGACTCTCACAAGTTGAAGCATCTAACTTATTTCTGATATCAAACCAATTAAACTCACTGCAATTAAAACTCATCGCTAGTTCTAACAATTCATTATTTTTTCCAACCAACGAGTAATGGCTTATTTCTTTATCACATTGACCCATGCGAATTTCAGAATCACAACTAATAACAAATCTTGATAATGAACCATAACTCATACTGGAAGAAAAATTTGAAGGTTTTCTATATTTGAGTCCATAATCTATTGGCGCATCTAAACGCTGAAAATTATCCAGCTTTAAATAGTTACCATTGTAATTTAATTGCCTAAGACCAGTGATCCCATCTGTTGCCGCCTCGGTACTTGGCATAACTTGTTCTGGTTTCGCTTCAATATTTGATTGCCCTTTTGCCCATTGGGCGTTAATCGAACTGATATAAGCAAAATTACCAATAAGTAGAAACATTTTTATTTGCTTAACATCCAACATACTAAATACTCCATTAAATCTAAATAGACCTGGGCTTTTAAAATTTCCACAAACTAGTATCGGCAAAAACAGCACAATCTTGAATGTTTTAGTACGAGATCTTGATTCTTAATAAGAATTAACGGCACAGAAGTATAATGTGAAGCCATTAATCAATTATCCAATTGAATTTATATAGGCAAAATCAAAAGTTAAAAACTAACAAATTTAAGGCTTAATAATCATGGTGCCAATTTATCTTGGCAATTTCCAAGGATTCTCATCTATCACAGCTTGACTTGACGAATGGCCGTATTAATTAAATCATCTTTATATATCGTCAATTTTACTACTAAGGAATATCTGTGAATTTTCAATTACCCGAAAATATACAATCCCATTGGGATACTATTGCTAAAAAATACCTGTGGACTACACCCTACCAAACGATTCTTAGCGGCAGCTTTGATAAAGACGTCAAAGTTGAATGGTTTAAAGAAGGTTCTACAAATCTGACTTTAAATGCAATAGATCGACATGCTGCTGACAAGCCTAATAACGTTGCTATCATTTTTGAGCCCAACTCACCAGATGAAATAAGTTCTAAAATCACCTATGCTGATTTAAAGAAACGAGTCTGCCTAGTAAGTAACATCTATAAAAAATTAGGAATCAAAAAAGGGGATGTCATTTGTTTTTATATGGGCATGACACCCGATCTCTTTATTTCCGTTCTTGCAGCTGCTCGCATTGGTGCAGTTCATTGCGTAGTTTTTGCAGGATTTTCTGCTCAGAGCTTGGCACAGAGGATTGATGATTCAAGAGCAAAACTAATCATTACTCATGATGGAATATTCAGGGGAGAAAAAACAATTGCCCTAAAAAATATTGTGGACGAAGCGATTACAGCTTCCAGTGGAAGCATAAAAAATGTACTGGTTTTTAAACGCACCAATTCTGCTCATTCTATGCTATCAAATCGCGATTATTATTTTGAGGATATGTCCTTTGAAGTTGAAAATGATTGTCCATATGAACCAATGAAAGCAGAAGACCCACTCTTCATTCTTTATACATCTGGCTCAACTGGAAAACCAAAAGGACTCTTGCATACTACTGCAGGCTATATGGTTCATACTGGGTATAGTTTTAATGAAGTATTCGATTATCGTGACAACGATATATTTTGGTGTACTGCTGACTTAGGATGGATCACTGGGCATAGTTATACGATGTACGGCCCTCTTTTAAATGGTGGTACAACACTTCTTTATGAAGGAATTCCGACCTTTCCTAATGGCGAAAGAATGTGGCAAATTATTGAAAAACACCATGTCACTCATCTTTATACTGCGCCAACTGCCATAAGATCTCTCGAAGCACTTGGTGAAGATCTTCCGAATAAATATCAAATGCAATCCCTTAAAGTTCTTGGCTCTGTTGGCGAACCAATAAACGAAGAAGCTTGGGAGTGGTACCATAAAAATATTGGTAAAGGAAAATGTCCAATCGTAGATACTTGGTGGCAAACGGAAACTGGTGGAATAATGATTTCCACAATTGCCAACAAAACTGAATGCATCCCAGGATATGCCACTTACCCACTAAAAGGTATTTCACCTGTGCTTTTAGATCAAAACGGAAAAAGAATTGAACAGACGGTTGCAAGTGGAAATCTTTGCATTGAATTCCCATGGCCATCAATGGCCAGAACAATTTGGGGAGACCACGATCGATTTCTTCAGACTTATTTTACAACTTTTAAGGGTTACTATTTTACCGGCGACGGGGCCAGACGTGATGAATCCAGTCGCTATCGCATCACAGGTAGAGTAGATGATGTTATAAATGTTTCTGGCCATCGTTTTGGAACTGCTGAAATAGAAGAGGCCATCGATGAACATGATGATATTGTTGAAAGTGCAATAGTTGGCTACCCCCACCCCATAAAAGGTCAGGGCATATATGCTTTTGTTGTTTGCCATCACAAACGATTTGACCTGGATGTTCTTGAAAAAGAAATACGGGAGCTGGTAACTAAATTAATTGGACCGATTGCTAAGCCTGATATTATTCAGTTTGTAGATGCCCTACCAAAAACAAGATCCGGTAAAATTATGCGGCGAATATTGAGAAAAATTGGAGAAAACGATTTAAGTAATCTAGGTGATACATCAACTTTACTTGATCCCGATGTTGTTAAAAGAATAATCGATGGTAAAAAAAATTAATTAAGTTTTAAACGAGAAATTTTTTTTTCATGGTAGAGCTTATCAAGATGAGCTACTACCGTTTTTTTGGCATAAGGAAGTAATCGCTCTTCGAGTCCTTGGTAAATGATGGCAACCATTTCGTCTAAATTTTTTCCAGACTCTGCCAAAGTTAAAATTTCGTTTTCTCTTAATTGCCGATGGTTAAGAGTTTCTGTCAATTTATTAGTTCCACCGATAATAATTCCATGACTTGGTATTATGAATTTGGGGTTAATTTCAATGACACGTTTTAATGTGTTAAAATAATCTAACATATTCCCTTCTTCACCGCCAATGACAACTGTACCAATTGTTTGAATTAAATCTCCGACCAAAAACCAATTCAAACTCTGCGGCGCCAGGGCCAATTGCCCATCATCATGCCCAGGCACCTCATAAACCAATACCTTTTGCCCCAAGGACGTGGTAATAAAATCTTTCTCTTTAAAAATTCGTACATCTATCCCATTAAAAAAATTTTCTCCCCTATGCTTTTCAATTCTTTTTTTTGTAGTCTGACTCATTCCCATAGGCACGTTGAATTTTCGAGCAATAAAATCTGCAAATTCATAATGATCTGGGTGATGGTGAGTAATAAAAATTAAATTAAAATTAAACTGATCTATTTTATCTAAATATTTTTCTAATTCACTTGCCTTAGGGGATGGATCGACAAGCAAGACAACAGAGTCTTTATCGCCAATAATAAATGAATTTGTTCTATTGGCGGGAGGAAATGTATTTGATAGCGGCAACAACTGAATGACGCCTTTTACTGATTCAATTATGGGCACGTCATTTTCTTTGGGCATAAATTGCATGAAATCAATAACACCGCTGAAATCATATTGATTTTTTAGTGTCTCTAAAATCTTTATTGCCACAGGAACTGCCAACATCTCACCTGAATTAAATAATTCTAAATATTCGTCGGATGTTGCCCACATTCCCATTTCCACTTCGTTGCTATCATAAATAAACTGAGGCTTGGCCAAGAGTTCTATTTTAATATAGCTATTTCTAAAACGATAGGGGTTAAAATCTGGCGTAATTGCTTCACCTAAAAATGAAACACTTGCAATTTTATTCTCAGAATAAAAAACCAGGGCATCAAAATCTAATTCTTCTTTTAATTCTCTTAAACAAGCTCGAACGACATGATCCTCGGTAACTTGAAATATTTTTGGTAAAAAACTAGCTAAATAATCGCTTTTATCTACTTTTCCTCCAGGGGTAGCATAATATCCTGGAAAAACCTTTAAATGATTGGGACGCTTAATCATAAAAATCTGATTTTCATACACCAAAACTGCAGAGACTGATTGTTTTAAGTTGTTTATTTCCATTAGCAAATAATGCCTTCAAAAATACTTAAAATCTAGCGACGATTATGCAATCAATTCTTTTTTTTTCTCAATGTTTTTGTTAGGGTATTATTGATAAACAAATTTACCTGTACACAAATAATCTTAACGAAGGATTACTTATGACAATTCAATGGGACAAAAACCCTTTAGGAATTCATGCCATTGACCACTTAGAGTTTTGCACAGATACTCTATCGACAAAAACCATTAGCACATTTTACCAATTTGGTTTTGAAAAAACGGGCTTTGCTGAAACATTAAACGCGGAGCTCTACACCCAAGGACAAATTCGTTTTGTCGTAATTGCACCAAAAGATTCTAGCTCACATGCAGCTCGCTACTTCAAACTTCACGGTGAAGGTGTTTCAAAAATATCTTTTCTTGTTGAAGATGCCAAAATAGCACTCGAAACTGCAATAAAAAGAGGCGCTTCATTGGTATGCCCTCTGCAAGTTGAAGAAGACGAGCATGGTGTATATCGCTATGGTTCCATCCAAGGTTTCGGGGATGTTTTAAATGAGTTTGTAGAAAGACCCAATACTCACTTTAGAGCAAGCTTTAAAAAAATTGAAAACGACCCACAAAGAAAACCATTACAACAAAGATTTTCAAGAATTGATCACTTAACAAATAATGTTCCCTACGGGCAAATGCGAAAATGGGTGGATTTTTACAAACAAATTTTTGGATTTGAAGTAACAAGATATTTTGACATCAAGGGGGTAAAAACTGGCTTAGAATCTGAAGTGGTTCAACTCCACAATGGCGCAATAATAATTCCGATTAACGGGCCAGATGGCCAAAATACAAAATCACAAATTCAGGAGTTTCTTGATTTGCACAAGGGTCCAGGTGTTCAACATATTGCTCTAATGACGGCCAATATTATTCCAACGGTTGAAGACCTTCAAAAACGTGGAGTTAAATTTTTAAATATTCCATCAACCTATTACGAAAATATTCCCAAAAGATCTTTTCGGGTAGACGAAGATATTAACGTTCTTGAAGAGCGCCAATTACTAGTTGACGGCGACAGTGATGGCTATTTATTGCAAAATTTTACAGAAACATATGTAGGTCCACTTTTTTTTGAAGTAATTCAAAGAAAAAATCACTGGGGTTTTGGGGAAGGAAACTTCCAAGCGCTATTTGACTCAATTGAATTAGACCAAATAAGAAGAGGATATTTAAAAAATGAATAACGTATATATAACCTATGCTAAACGAACCCCCATAGGAAAACTTATGGGGTCGCTGAAAAACATTCGCCCAGATGATTTACTTTCCCATCTTTTAAAAGATCTTGCCGGGGAAATTAATTTTGACTTAACTGAAATAGATGACGTCATCATTGGATGCGCAAACCAAGCTGGTGAAGATAATCGCAACATAGCACGGATGTCTCTTTTATTGGCCAATTATCCTTTTGATGTGCCCGGTGTAACCATTAATAGGCTTTGTGCTTCTTCACTTGAAGCGCTCGTAGATGCTTATGCGAAAATTCAATGTGGCCTCAGTGACTGCTTAGTTGTTGGTGGTGTTGAAAGCATGACGAGAGCTCCCTATGTCCTATCTAAGCCTGAAACCGAATTTGACCGCTCTCAAAAAATGTACGACACAACTTTTGGTTGGAGATTTCCTAACCCTCTCATGGAAAAGCGATTTCCACTTTTAGGTATGGGAGAAACAGCTGAAGAGGTAGCACTCCTTCACGGTATTGGTCGTTTAGAGCAAGATCAATTTGCACTAAACTCACATCAAAAAGCTATTCAAGCACGCAATGCTGGTTTCACTGAAAAAGAAATTATACCGGTGAGTTTTAATTCTAAAAAACAGAATATTACTATATCTATTGATGAATGCCCACGCGAATCGACTACTTTAGAAGCTCTAGCAAAACTTCCAGCTGCATTTAGAAAGGATGGAACAGTTAGTGCAGGTAACTCTTCTCCGATGAACGATGGCGCGGCCCTGCTAATGGTTGTCAGTGAGGCATTTTTAAAACGTCATAATTTAACTCCGGTAATGAGAATCACTGGTGCTGCAGCAAGAGGAACTAATCCTTCAACTATGGGGCTAGGTCCAGTACATGCAGTTAATAAATTATGCTCAAAATACAAAATTCGATGTTCTGAATTTGATTCTATCGAGCTAAATGAAGCATTTTCCGCTCAAGTACTAGGGTGTGTAAAAGAGCTCGATTTAGATTTATCGAAAATTAATCGAAGGGGTGGATCTATTGCCTTAGGTCATCCACTCGGTGCAAGTGGTGCACGAATTGTAACGACACTTTTCCACCAAATGAAGAGTGAGCCGACAATAAAAAAAGGATTGGCAACAATGTGCATAGGTGTCGGTCAAGGATTGGCAGTTAGTTTTGAAAGAACATAAAAAAAGGTGCTTCTAGTAAGCACCTTTTCAAATTTTGCCTTAATGTTTTCGATGAAGCCTTTTTATTAATTTTTTTTTAAGCTGCGTTTGCAATCGCGTAAGACATTTGGATACTCTTGTTCCACCCAATCCCCACTTCATCCTAATCTTTTGATCTCGCCATTGGACTCACTAAAATTCTTTACTTTAATTGCTTAAATTTTTTTCTAGCTCTAAACATTCGTCAATATTTTTTGAATTACGCCCGTAAAGCCATACACTCTTGTTCCCCAGTGGTGATGCGCTAACCAATTCACGATTATGAAGTTTTAATTTTTCAGATATTTTCTCAATGATTGAAAGTCTCGCCTTAGTAGTTTGATTAAAAAATACAATATCTAAATCACCTAAATCTTCTATTATTACTTTTGTTTTATGTGTTTCATCTTTGTGCCATCTAAATTCGATCCATTTATCTTCCCAGATCTCAGAACTGGTTCCAGAGGGAATATTATTATACTCTTTTTGCTTAACTTGAATTTTAGCAACCCCGTTTTCTTTAAGATATAAATTTAATTGAATCTCACCGTGGTCATAGTATTCACTGGGCTTATATTTGATTCGATTAAATTCCAATGTTTGGAATTCAAAGTTCCCATATCGACAGCTCCCCTTACTTTGAAACATAAAATCACTGAACAGGTCTACGTCATTATCTGTGTCTTTTTTATCGGATTGCGCTGTTTTATTACCCACTTCGGTGCTTGGTTGATTTTGTCTATCGTTGTTTTTTCCACAAGAAACTATCTGTAAAAAAATAAATACATAAATTATTAACTTCATAAATATCCCATGAATAAGTAA
Organism: uncultured Bacteriovorax sp.; assembly: GCA_964456675.1. Classification (GTDB taxonomy): domain Bacteria; phylum Bdellovibrionota; class Bacteriovoracia; order Bacteriovoracales; family Bacteriovoracaceae; genus Bacteriovorax. The sequence continues at coordinate 36,874 of CAYWBR010000002.1, forward strand.
AAAAACTAGAGGAACCTATTGCATACAACAGTTAAAGTAAATAATTTGGCGATGTTCGTGTAAAATTTACTATATTGTCTCTTTTGTCGCCAATAAGAGATAAGGCGGTCTGCGAGGTAAGGGGGCCCTACTTTATAGGTCTACCTGATTATTTAAACTGCAGAATTTATTGTTACCTATTAAGAAAATTGAAAAAAAATACAGCAAAGAAAAAGGTGCTTCTAGTAAGCACCTTTTCATATTATTTTTCGGCATTTAATAGATGAAAAATTGTCACTTGATCTTTGTGCTTATCGACCTCTAAAATTGTAACTAAGTAAGCCAGCAAATCATCCGTTGTCACAATTCCACAAACTTTAAGTTCTCGATCTAAAACCATAAACGCAGAGACCTTATCTGCCAGCATTTTTTTTGCTACATTTTCGATAGGCTCGATTCCTTGAACAAATTTAACAGGACGACTCATATAATCTTCAACTTTTTCATCAGTTTCAAATTGATAATAAACATCATCGTCACAATCAACTAATTTAGACATTGCCAATTTTAAATCGCGATCAGAGATGAGACCAACTATTTTTCCCGTCGCTCCCATAACCGGTAAATGACGTATCCCTTTTTCTCGCATAATCTTATAGGCATTTTTTAAATAATCACTGGCTTCAATTGTAATTAATCTATCTGTCATAATTTCATAAGTTGTAGTCATATAACCTCCACAACCCAAATATTACTCTTTTTACTAGATGGTTTAATGAGTTAAATCAGCTAATAAAAGAAGACTAATCAAAACAAAAAAGCCCAAGGGTTTCCCCCTGGGCCGTATTCTAGGATTAAATCGCCTAAAACTTTTAAATATCAACCTAAAAGTTTTAGTGCAGCTTGACCTTGAGCATTTGCTTGAGAAAGTACTGAAGTACCAGCATTCGTTAAGATGTTCATCTTAGTATTCTTTGCCGATTCCATTGCAAAATCTGTGTCGCGAATTCGAGAGTTTGCAGCAGACAAGTTTTCAGATGAAATCTGTAAATTGTTTATTGTCGATGACAATCTGTTTTGAATCGCACCAAGCTCTGCTCTTTGTCCTGAAACATTTTGAAGAGCTGTATCAATAGTGGCCAGTGATGCCTGAGATCCATCTTTTGAACCTACTGTTAGCTCTTGAATTCCAAGTGCAGACATTCCGGCATTTGTTCTAGCGGCATCGTACTTAATTCTATCTTGGAAATCGTCATTATTGATACCAACTTGGAAATCAAATTTATCCCCAGCACCATTTAAAAGTTTTTTACCGTTAAACTCTGTTGAAGATGAAATTCTTTCAATCTCTTGCTTTAAGTTCTGAAACTCAAGATCAGTAAACTTTCTTTCGTCATCACCTACTGTATCAGAAGCAGATTGTACTGATAATTCTCTTAATCTTACTAAAATGTTAGAAACCTCATTCAAACCACCTTCTGCTGTTTGAATCAATGAAATACCATCATTCGCGTTTCTTTCAGCTTGGTTAACACCACGAATTTGTGCTTTTAACTTTTCTGAAATCGCAAGTCCTGCAGCATCGTCTGCCGCACGTACAATTCTTGTACCAGATGATAATTTCCCTAGTGAGTTGGCTTGCTCAGTGTTGTTTGCGCTTAATGTTCTCTGAGCTGCTAAAGACGTGACGTTGGTGTTGATACGTAATCCCATGTGAATCCTCCCTGCATTTTTAACTGCTCCGAATCCATGGAACTTACCTTCAAACCGTTGAAGACAATAGGCATCTTGCCCAAATTGTTTTTTGTTTTGTTAACCTGGTCAGACACCTTTCCAACCGAGGTTGCATACCTAATCGGTGGAGTGTTTAAACACTTTAGGAAAAAATTGCTTTTTTTTAAAAAAATTAGTCAGTCATCCTGATTAAAATGATCAAATTCTAAACAAGCTTTTTCCTTATATACGTCGATAAAAAATGATCACATTTTTAGATTAATTTCCGATAAGAAATCTAATGGAAAACAAAAAAGCGCTCGTCATTATCCCTCCCTACTCTGAACCTCTTAAAAAACTAGGGGAAATACTTTCAACTCCTGAAGAAGCTGAGTCAATTGATATATATGTTCTAGAAGATTTGAAAGAAGCTGGTCAATTGATCCCAACATTAGGACAGTGTCTTATTGTCATCGCGAACGCAAAAAAATGCGCGCTATTCTTACAAGAAAACAGATGGGCAATATCTAAAAATCACTCAAAAGTAATTTTGATGACCCCAAAAGAAATTCCCCAAAAAACCTTAATGAAATTTCTAAAAATTGGGCTTACTGAGGTAATTTTAGAAACACTTCCTCCTAAAAGCTTACTTTACAAAATCAAACTACTTCTGCGCTCTGTAAAAGGACAAGAAAGTAAAAAAGAAGAAAATATCAACGTTAAAAGTATGCTTGACATGAGTCAGCAGAAAAATGACGACGAACAACAACGAGTTGAAAAAGGAATTATTGCAGACACAGAAGTAAGTGCCCCCTCAGAAGACAAAGAAAAAAAAATGATCATTGAAGAAGATACTGATTCATTTGATTATCTAAAAGCAAAAAAGAAAAACCAGCAAGAAGACAATGTCATTGACACTCACTGGAAATCAAAAAGAAACGACACTCAAATCTCGTTAGAAGATGGCGAAGAAATTGAAAAGAAAAAATCATCTGCAGAAGAGATATCAACTTATTACAAAAATGAGCGTAAAGCTAATCTAGATCTTGACTTCATAGCAGACGAAAACATGTCAGGGAAAGCTTCAGGAACTGAGGATGAGTCTACGTTTAGCATCGAAAAACTTAAGCAAGCAATGCTAACAGAGATTGAACTTGAGGATAGTTTAAAAGATAAGAAAAAAAACAACTCCCTCGAAGAAGACGATGAAGATATTTATCATAGAGAACAAAAAGAAACAGAGATCAATCTAGAAAAAGAAGATACAAAAAAAAGCGATACCTTCGAAGATGAATCTGACAACGAAAGAAAAAGAAAAAATGAAGACGTCACAGAGCTTAGTTTAGAGAAAGAAGAAAAAGCTAAATCTGACGAAAATCTAAACCTAATCGACAATTACCTCAAGGGTAAAATCAACAACGACAAATCCATCATGGAAGTTGACGAAGAAGAATTTGTTGATAAAAAAATCAATGAAATAAATGAGGATGATAAGGACGACTCGACTCAAAACAATCTATCGCTAGATGAAAATGAAGAAAGCGAAATGAGTCATGCTTCTAACTTAAAAGAAGAAATAAATAACACCGATCAAGAAAACGAAAAAGGTTTTCAACGTGAAGAAAGCGCAGAAGATGGCTTTATGCGCGGAAAAATTTCAAAAAACACCGATCTAAATCTACAAGAAGAAAAAAAAGATTCAAAGACGCAACAAGAAGAATCTAACAATAAAGAACGTGAAAATAGTCACAAAAACTCACTAGACGATCTTGATGATTCATTAAATGATATTAACAAGAAAACTAAAACCAATGAAGCTGATGAAGAAATTGATAACTCAGATAAAAATGCCGAAGTTGACCTGACTGATGAATCAGATGATCTACGAAAAAAATTACAAAACGAACTAGACCTAGAATTAGAAATGTCATCTGATGATGACACCCCTGAGAATCAAGATCAAAATAAAAAAAATGGTGTAAACAAACTTCAACGTTTAACTGTCGATGATGAAAATGAAAATAATAATAAATTAGAAAAATTAAATGAAGATGATGCTCGGTCTCAAAATCTTAAAAAATTAGCAAATACACAATTAGAATTTGAAAAGGAACATGATCTTGACTCAACTAATGCCTCAGTAGAACATCTAGATAAATATATGCGAAGTCGATCTTTAAAATCTGAAGATCAAGACTGGAATATTGGCACAAAGAAAAAAGATACAGCGATAGCGCTACAAAAAGGTAAAAAAGACGACGTAAATTTAAATTTGTTGCCTGACTTCAAAGATGCGGGTGAACAAACAATCGATTATCGCAAATTAAAAGAAGAATTTGAACTTCTAAAAGATGGTGCCAATCTTCCTCCTGACGAAATAGAAAAAATTCGAAAAATGATTCGTGGTGAAAGTGAAGATAGTGAGGATCTATATCAAGTATTCTCGCCAAGCCCTAACGGTGTAGACTTTCTTGTTGAAATTGCCATTGATTTGTACGACACAAGCATAAAACCTCGCGATATTTTTGAAAAAATAGCAAAAAAAATTCATGAACAAAAAGGATTTGCTACTTTTTTACAATACTCAAAACCAACCGAAATAAAAGAAATATACTCAGTATTTCAAATAACTGAAAACGGATTTATCAGCGATGAAACTCGTAATGCTTTTTCTGAAATAAAAAAAGAAAATGATTTATTTAAGACACAAGCAACCTACTCACTGGCAAATTGGAAATGCACTGAAATACTCGACAAAAACAATCGCCCCTGGGAAGACACTGAACTTCCAACTTGGGCACAAAATGAACTTCAAAACAAGAAAGTTGAATATATATATCCAATGTTTGATGGACTAGATCGAATGGGTCATATCTACATATGGTTTCCTGACGGAATCGTCGCTAATGAAGCCCGAAATATCGATATTATTATAGAGGCCTCAAGACCTTTGTTTCTTGATCAAATAATTAGATCATCAAAAAATACCAAGATTAATGATGCTGATGAAAATGAAGATAACCAAAATAATCAAAAAACGGGAATATTTAGCGGAATCACATCTCTTTTTGGCAAAAAAAAAGTGGGATAGGTAAATAAAATGAAAGCAGAAATTGACTTCTTTTTAATTGATAAAGAACACTTGAAAGGTCAACGAACTTTTCCATTTCAACTATTCATCATGAATCCTATTCATAAAAAATTTACTCTTTTTTTAAATGCCAATCGACCAATGTCTAAAGAACTAGATAATTTTTTAGACTATATAGTTTCTAAAGGTGGCTTTTTGGCCGTTTTAAGAAAACAAAAAAAGACTTTCTTAAAGGCCCTCGAATTAAACGAAGATGATGTGCCTACCCTTAAAAAGCGAGAATTACACGATTTAGAAAAAGAACAGATCATGTATAGCAAATTGAAAGAAATATGGATTGAAAAACATGGTGTTTTTGGCTTTTTAACAGAGTTTGAAAAGGCCGCAAAAACAGACAACTTTGATAGAATAATTGAATACACACGAGTAGAGATATTAGCATTTAGTGTTAATCGAAATAGCACAAATACATTTGCAATAGAATTGGCCAAAAAATTTCTTATTAAAGATAATTTTATCAATCGAATTGTAGCTACCGCATATTATGTTGCTAAAAACTTAAATATATTAGACGAAGATTCGTTATCAGACATTATAGTAGGAAGCTATCTCATTCATCTTGCAAATACTCAAATGTCACTTTCCATAAGTAGAAAAGCACAGCAAGAATATTTTGACGCTGAAAAAAAGTTCTACCAAAAACATCCACTACTGGCTTTTCACTTATTAAAACGCAGTCAAATCAATGTGAATGAACGAGTAAAACGCATTGTTAATGAGCATCACGAGCGAAACGGAGGACGTGGTTTTCCAATGGAAAAAGCAGGAGACGCAATTGAGCCACTGGCCTTATTAGTAGGAGCTGTCGCTCACCTATTCGAATATTCCACTGGAAAAGTGAACGGCAGTAAGCAATCCCTTCGCTCCGTTATTTTTCATATAAAAAATCGTTCAATTATGCCTGGACTAGAATTTGATTTCGGCGATACTATATATAACGCAATTACAACTTTAATTGATACAGAGAAAAAAGAAGAAGATAATTTAAACTTAGCTGCTTAGATTGTTATTCATAATATATTTTCGGGAGAGTAACATGGCTTTGAAAGCTGACATTAAAATTCTTGTTGTGGACGATATGGCGACAATGAGAAAAATTATTAAAAACATGCTTACACAAATTGGATTTACCAACATTACAGAAGCTGATGACGGTGCAACTGCATGGCCTTTAATGGAAAGTGCAATTAAAGAGGGAAAGCCATTTGAATTTATCGTTTCTGACTGGAACATGCCTCAAATGAGTGGTCTCGATTTATTAAAAAAAGTAAGAGAAACTAAAGGTCTTGAAAAACTTCCGTTTCTAATGATTACGGCAGAAGCCGAGCAAGGAAACGTTGTTATAGCTGTTAAGGCAGGTGTAAGTAACTTTATTGTAAAACCATTTTCTGCCCAAGTTCTAAAAGAAAAAATTGATAAAATATTCAAATAGGTCCGTTTAGCATGACGTTTATAAATGATCCCATGATGAAAGAGATTGTTGATGATTTTTGCATCGAAGCTGAAGGTTTATTCGACCAGATGGATGAGTGCATTCGAAAATTAGAAGACAACCCTCTAGATACTAAAGAGTTAGAAAAGTATGGGCAAATGATTGATCGGATTATGGGTGCTGCGAAATCAATTGGCGCCTCTGAAATTGCTACTTTTTGCGAGCTTGGGAAAGTTATTGGATATAAATCGTCACAAACAAGAGAAGTCCCACTTCTTGAAGTAGTTATCGCAATTTTAGGCGATACGGTAGATATGTTAAGAAAAATGATTAAAGCGCTAAAAGTGGGAGATGCTACTTGTCTTAATAAATTGAATACCAAAGCGTTTGTAACTAGATTGCAATGGCTTTCGGCCAAATTTAAAGACATTGAAAGATCTTCTTGCAAGATTGATGGTAACTTAAACCAGAATTCAATCGATGATTTATTACAAAGTTTAGGATTATAAAATATTGGAGTCTATATGGCAGGTGAGTCGCGGTTCATTGAGTTTTCTAAACCATTTATTGATGCAGCTAAAAACGTTTTTGAAACAATGGTTTTTACTAAATTAGATACGTCTAAGCCCACAATAAAAAATGACAATATTTCTAAGGGGGACATTTCTGCAGTATTAGGACTTTCTGGAGAAGTAGAAAAAAATGGTTCAAAAGTTCCCTATAAAGCCATGCTTGTCATATCATTTCCATATGAAACATATTTCAAGGTTGCAGGTGCAATGCTGTCAGAAACCTATACATCTTATTGTCCTGAAATTCATGATGTGGGTGGAGAAATTGCCAATATGATTATGGGAAATGCTAAGCGAGATTTAAAAACTATGGGATATTCATCAAATATGGCGATTCCATCTATGATCGAAGGTAAAAATCATACAATTAAATATCCCAATGGGACAACCGTAGTGTTAATTCCATTTCTAAGCGCCCATGGTGAAATGTATATGGAACTTTGCTATACAGAATCTGAATAAAATTATTTCACCTTTAAAGATAGTGTTAAAATAAATTTGGCCACGGGTTCCGTGGTCGAATATTTTGGAGTGAATGCTAAAATCTCAAGCGGCATATTCATTCTTTCTCCAGACCTTACAACTTCATCGACAAATTTTTTAATTTCTTGGCCTTGAGAATTAATAAAAATTGTGTCTCCTTCAGCTCGCTTTAAAAAATCAGCATGAAAATCTTTAAAAGATAATGCTACTTTTTTATGTGAATCTTCAATACATTTCATGGCAATTAAACCACCAGCAATATCTGCGCCAGCGCTTAAGACACCAAAGTACATAGAATTTAGATGATTTTTTGTCCGACGATTTAACTTAATTTCTATGTGGCATTCAGATTCATCTAAACGAATTACTTTGGGACCAATCCAGAAAATCATTGGCACTTGAAAAAATCCAAATAAATTAATCATTGCTTGATCGCGATACTTTAGTGGCACATATTTAAGAATTTTTTTCATAAATAATTCCTTTATTAAGATTTTTTTGAATTTCTATACTTTTAGATATCGCCATATCCATAGAGGTGCGAATTAATTTTTCGACTCCCCCATCTTTCATCGATTGAATTGCCTTCTCTGTTAAACCACCTTTTGAGGTTACTTGAGAACAAAGTTCATTTAGTGTTAATCGATTATTAAAATAGAGTTCTACAGATCCTTTAATTACATCCATCATTATGCGTTCTAAATCCATCTCCGCGAGCGCCGGAATTTTTCTTTCTTTTAAATCAAGTGCGAGATCATTAAAAAAAGAATATAGCATACCTGGCAAGCACCCAGTATAGGGTGTGAGTAATTCTAATTCATTATCGCTTTGAAGCTCAATAATGGTTCCAAAATGTTGACCTAAAATTTTAAATTGAGCGGCCAGAGGGTCAAAGAGCACTGACTGGTGAATTACAATCGGAATCACTCCCAAGCCAATCTCTGAAGGAGTATTTGGCATTATCCTAATTAGTCGATTTGTTTTGAATTTTTTTTCTAAAGTATCAAGACTAATTGCTGCTAGCATCGATACTAGAATTGCTTCTTTTTTAAGTTTTGGAATTAATACTGTTTCCAATGATTGAGGCTTCATGGCCAAAAATAAAAAATCTAAATCTTCTGGGAATTCATTTAAATCATGAACGAATTCACCACAAGTTTCAACTGCCAATTGCCGGGCCTTAGTAGCACTTGGCGAGTAAAAATAAAGCTGCACTCCGGTTCTTCCACAGGCTTTAAGTCTTAAACCTAAAGCCCTTGCCATATTTCCTGCGCCTAAAAATCCAATTTTCATTATAATTCCAAATCTAGTGGTGCTCCGTGCCTCATAGTATTTATGGCCAGTGATCTGACATTAACAAATTTTAAGTAAATTTGGTAAAAATCATTAAGGTCAAAAGAGTCCTGAATTGTTAAAATGTGTACCAAACGTTTTCTTACGATATCTCCATAAAGATAAGTTGTGAGCTCGTTAGGCACAGACTCGATTGGTCCGTCATATAATACGTGAGTTAGTTTTTCATCTCTTAATGCTTTTTTGAAACTTTCTTCAGTCACAAAAAAAGCATCTAGATTTTCTTTAGAAAATCCTGATTTATAAAACAAGTCTAAAATATGCGACCAAAATTGATAGCTTTTTTCGTTTCGACAAAGAACACTCACTCCAACACCTGTTGATACAGCAGCAAAAAATTGAAGAAGTGTTTTAATATGAGGCCTAGGATTTACGCTCACGACAAGCATATGATCGACATGCATGCGATGATTGTTAACACTAATTTGACCAGGGATCTTTCTATTTGCGTGGTCCTTTTCAAAGAAGTTTATATAATTTTTACTCATCCACTTTAAGTAATTTCTCACAACTTCTTTTTCACCGGGACGAACGTCGCCCATAAAAGATTCAAATGAAGATAACAATTGATTTGAAAATTTTTCCATGCGCTCTAATTTTGAACTAAAGCTTAATCGAGATGGTTTAGCGCGCACAATTTCATAGTCACTGCCTTTTTCGATCAAACAGCGAACTCCTTCAATTACATTAAAAGAAGTTTGATGAAGTGCCTGAATATAATGACGTCCACCTGCTTTTGGGCCTGTTCCAGAAAATTTAAATCCTCCAAAAGGCTCAATGCCAACTCTTGCTCCAGTGATCGTTCTATTGATATATAAATTCCCACATTCTAGACGATCAACTAAATAATCAATATCGTCTTGAGATTGAGAAAAAATTCCACCAGTAAGTGCATAATCGGTTGCATTGAATAATTTAATTGCATCATCTAGTTCTTTAAAGCCAATGATGTGTAGTACTGGTCCAAAAATTTCTTGCTGGGAAACACTTTCGCTATTTAGAGCTCGATCCATTGGCAATTCAATAATACTTGGCCCAATATCAAATCCTCGACTTTCATGGTTGGCACGAGAAAGAACCATTGATCCTTTAAACTCATTCGCTTCAAGTTCTGAAGCCTTCACCATTCGGCGTACTCTTTCTTTGTCTTCTTTCGAAATTAGTGGATTTATGCTGGTTTTAAAATCAAGCGCAGACCCCACTGCAATATCAATAGAAGCGGCTTTTAATCTCTCAATTAATTTAGGTTTTAATGATTCATGAACAATGACTCGTGAACAAGCTGAACATTTCTGGCCAGCATGACCAAATGCAGATGCTAGAATACCAGAGACTGTTTCATCTAATTCGGCATTTTGAGCGACAATTATGGCATTTTTTCCACCCATTTCCGTAATGGCTTTTACTGGATAAATCTTTTTAAATCGTTTATTTTCGTACACACGTTTTTGAGCTTCACGGTGAATATAGGTTCCAACAGCTTTAGATCCAGTAAAAATTATTCCTGAGATGCGTGGGTCCTTCACTAAATAATCCCCTACTACTTCACCAAGACCCGGTAGGTGAACAAAAGCTCCTTTGGGTACACCGGCCATAAAGAAAATTTTTGCTAGTTCTTCGGCAATTAGCGGAGTTTGCTCAGCAGATTTTAAAATGACAGTGTTACCTGCTACTAATGCACCCGCGGCCATACCACATGGGATAGCGAGAGGAAAATTCCAAGGTGCGATTACGGCAATTGGACCTCTTGCAATTAAATTATCAAAATTTGTCTGTAAGTAACCTTCTGTACGCGCATAAAAAGTTAAAAAATCGATAGCCTCATCTACGTCTGCCAGGGCTTCATTAACTGTTTTTCCAGCTTCGTACATGATAAGGGCCGATAGCTCTAATCTTTTTGAAAGCATAATTTCGCTTGCTCTCAAAAGAATTTTTGCTCGAACAATCCACGAAACAATAGGCCAGTCTCCTTCATTAAATTCTCTATCGACTATTTTCAGGGCATCTTCTGTGTCATTTGCATCAGCAAAGGCAATCTTTCCCACCGTTATCGCAGAGTCTGAACTAGAAATAATCTCAACTAGATTATTAGATCTTATATGCGAAAGTTCATAAGTTTTTCCTAATTTATTTGACTCAAAGCTTTTTATTGCCTGATTTATTTCACGCAAGTGATCCGCTAAATAAAGCCTTGCAGGACCTACGTTAAAAAATTCTTCGCTCAGTTTTGTTTGGCTTAAGTCTCTATCGATATTACCCTTTTCTTTTTTCTCTTTATGGGCATCGAGAGGAGATACTAATGATGTCTGCTTTTTATGGGATCTCATTATGGTTAAAACTCCAACCTGCGAAGAGTTTTCCATAATTCTTCTAACCAAATATGCCATCCCAACTAATAACGAACCTACCGGAACATAATTTCTTACAACCCAACCTTCTTTGGCCAGTGCCGTTGAAAGCGCTTCATAGGTCATGTGCAAACATTGGTGTTCGATTTTAAAAGATTCAGGGTACATTTTTTCTCTGAGAGCTTCTGCAAATGCATGATCTGAAAAATTATGAGATGCCAGACACAGCTTAATATGTTTATGGTTTTTTAACATTTCATGTACAAGTTGGCGAAAATGAATGTCTGTTTCTTCTTTGTTTAAAAACTGAGGAGCATTAAAGCCATGGGCATCTCCCTCAACGGTTTCAGCATCCCAATAAGCACCTTTGACAATACGAACAGGCATAGAAAAACCGCGTATCTTTGCCAGCTCTAAAATATCTTTAAAGTGCTTTGCTCCATCTCGTAAGTAAGCCTGAAGAACAATCCCGGTATTACTAAAATCTTTTAACTCTGGTGTTTCTAATAAAATGCGCTTCCAAATATCAAAAACTATATCGCGATAATGGTAGTGTTCTGCATCGATATTAATAAACACACAATGCTCTTTCGCCGTTAATAATATTTTTTTTAAACGAGGAGCAACTAAATGATAGGTATATTCTGGAGCATGGGGCTTAAAATCTGATGCTAGTGCAGATACTTTTATAGATACATGGGCCCTTAAAATTCCGGCTGCATTTTCTTCTGCATGCTTTACATGCCGTGAAAATCCTCGAACTAACTTGAGGACTTCTTCCATATAGTGATCGGCTTCACTCTCAGAAACAACTAATTCTCCCAATTGGTCTAGAGTTACGTCTCTTCCGGTAACTCTTAAAGCTTTAAGAGACTCGTCTGCAAGCTCAATGCTTTCACCGGCAATAAATCTTTTGGCCATAAATCGAACCATAGATCTAACGATTGATGCCAACATTCCTGCAGGTAGAATCTTGCTTGCTTGATAAGATAAATGAATGATCAACGTAAAATTATTTGGCAATGGTCTTTCTTGACCTTTCTTTTTTAAAATACGTGCTTTTTTATTATCACCTAGAAATCGTTTTAGTGATTCTAATAAAATTCTCTTTACCTCAACTCCCCTTTTATCGTGGTCAAGAGAAGGTAGAATCGCTAAAAATTTTAAGAGGTGAATTCTCAATAATGCATATTGCGCAGTTAACCCCAGCGCATAGTCTGAAATCATTTCAAACCAACTTGGTGAGTAGCTATTAACGTGGACAAGTAAGGATTTAACAATTTCTTCGGCCCGACGATCAACTTCTTTTAAAGTCACAAGATCAATTAAATCTAAAATTTTTGTAATGACTTCACTTTCAGTGGGAAAGTCTTTTACTTTTAGTTTTAATACTGGGTCTACATGGTTTTTTAATTCTTGGAAAACTGCACTGGATAAGATTTTTCCACTGGAATCTTGATTCGCATGTTGAAGCAAAAATAATTCATTATGCAATCTTGGCGAATAAAAACGTATGGCTTTAGCGTTTGGAAAAAAAGCTACCAAATAAGGAACTGTTAAAAAATTAAATTCTTTTCTAAAATCACTATCTAAATTTAAAATATATGTTTTTAATGTAGAAGCAATATCGGCATGAAGCTCTCTATCCATAAACATATTGTCATGGTAATCAGCATAATAACTTAAACTCCATCCTTCGAATTGCACAGTTTTTATTGGTGAAAAAATTTTCAAAATAGTTTCAGATGTTACGTTGGTGGTCATGGCCATCTCCTAAAAGCTCGTTCAAAATCTAAACGATTTAAGCTACCTCAAAAGGGCCAACTTGACAGCAAAATTTAGGAAAAGTTTATGTTTTCTCTGCGAATTAACTATGGATTCGAGTACGAAGTTTTAAGGCCAATTTCATTAATTCTTTTTGAAAATTTTCTTGCGTCACAACAAGTGTGGCAGATTTTTTAGAAGGCTCAACAAATTGATCGTGCATAGGCTTAACTTGATTATGAAATTGCTTAAAAACGCCTAAAGGAGTACGCCCTCGCTCTACTACGTCCCGATTTAATCTTCGCTCATAACGTAAATTTTCATCACAATCGATAAAAATCGCTTCATCCAACTCACTTCTTACGCTTGGTATTGATAAGATGAGAATGCCATCAACCAAAATGACAGGCTTAGGCTTAAAGGTTATGGTCTTTTCAAGTCGCTTATGGGTGGCAAAATCATAAATAGGAACTTCAATCGATTCGCTGCATTTTAATGCTTTCAGGTGTGATGACATTAAATCAAACTCTAAGGATGCTGGATGATCAAAATTAACTGTTCCACCATCACCATCAAATTTATGACTTTGATCAATATAATAACTATCTTGTCCTAAAATAGCACACAAATCCTCACCTAGTTGTTCTGCCAACTTTTTTGCAAAAGTTGTTTTACCAGAACCGCTCCCACCTGCGATACCAACGATAATGCTCGAATGATTATTTTCTAATGTCATAGTTAAAAGGCTAACATCACTTTGTAAATTTGACTATAGGGCCAACTATTACTAAAATTTTATCTTGTATGAATAAAAAACTCTCCTCTTTTGCGCCATTATTTTTAACATGTACTTTGTTAGTATCTCCAATATGCAAACGCACTGACGCGCAATTAAAAAGCTACACATTAACCGACTTACTTGCTTTAGAAAGTGAGAAGAACACTGAGGAATTTTTTTTACACTACCGGGACCTTAGGCCCTCTGAGCGACAGAAACAGTGGCGTGAAATTACTTTAAACATGGGTAATATTTGGCTTACCAAATTAGTTGACGGCAAAAAATACGATCGAGGCACCTTTCAAGTGCTTGAAGAAAGAAGTGATCTTTTCCCTTTTAAAGACGATGAATTATTTCAATTTAATAAGCGAAAATACTTAACAGGATACTTTGATAATTGTTATTTAAGAAACTCCCCGTTATGTAGTGAAGACTTGGCCAAAAGTTTAAAATCAACAACTCTTGAAAGTGAATGGAGTTTTAATTTTTTAATTAAACACTTAAGAAATTTAAAAATTGGAGAAATACAAATTCTAAATAAAAACATAATAAATAGCTCAGATGCTATTATTTTTTGTCAAAAAAAAGAATTCTTAAACCCCATTCTTCAGCAATATATCGAAGAAAAATTGAATGTTCATATTGATGGCCAAAACTCAAAGCTTAGTTTATCTAAATCTTGTCAATTAAAGCTCAAGCCTTTTTTCACAGACTTTATGCTAACAGGTCCTCGACAAAAACGGCTAGACGCTTTTATGTTTCTTGAAGAAAACAAGCTCATTTCTAGTAACGAGCGCGAGTTATTTTATGTTTCTTACGTTTTAGAAAATGCAGAAATTGGGGAAACTCTTAATCTCGCATGGAACTTTATTCAAAGCCTTTCAGAAAACTATAATAAAAGAAAAGAAATTCTCAACGAGATATCAAAACAAAGTAAGCTTCCTGGCCAAACAATTTTTAGAACTCCAAACTATGAAAAACACACTGCCATTATTTCGCTAATGAATAAAAGTTTTCCAGAATACATTGATTTATATGCTGACACTTGTTTAAAAAGCTTAAAAGGCGAACTACTGCCACCAAAGGTGTCTTCCTGTCATGAGTTTTTCAGCTATAAAAACCTCGATACAAAATGGAAAAATAGCTACCTTGAATTAAAAAGAAAAATAGAGGGTAGTAAAACAATAAATCAGTTATAAGACAAAAAAAAACCCGCCGTGAAGCGGGTTTCTTATTTCAGTCGTTACAGCTTGAAATTATGATAAGTGCTTACCAACGATTCCTGCAAGTTCGAACATAGTAACTTCTTTCTTTCCGAAAAGTTTTTGTAACTTATCGTCAGCAAGAATGTTTCTTTTGTTTTTTGGGTTTTGAAGATTATTTTTCTTAATATAATCCCAAACTTTTTTAACAACTTGTGTTCTTGGAAGTGGCTTGTTTCCTACGATTTCAGCTAAAAGAGCTGATGGAGTAAGAGCTTTCATGAAAGCTTCATTTGGCTTTCTAGCTTTTTTAACTTTTGGAGCTGCTACTTTTTTAGTAGCTTTTGCTGCTTTTGGAGCTGCTGCTTTCTTAGTAGCTTTTGGAGCTGCTGCTTTTTTAGTAGCTTTTGGAGCTGCCTTTTTAGTAGCTTTTGGAGCTGCTTTTTTTGTAGCTTTTGGAGCTGCTTTTTTAGTAGCTTTTGGAGCTGCTTTCTTCTTTACTGCCATGATGGACCTCCGTTAAAGTCGACAGCTAATCCGACGTTGTGTTGTTAGTATCTCTTCTATTTTCAAAATTTCATATGAAATTTTTATTTTTACTAGGAGAAAAAATCTTCTTCTATTTATTATTGATCGAGAAATTTCAGCTTGTCTATAGGTGAATTTCTTTTTTTTGCACTTTTTTTTAATTATTCACCAAAAAACTTAATAATTATCTCTCGAACATCTAATACACGAGGAACTTTTCCCTCGAAAACCTACACTAAATCCTTAACCCACTCCACTACCTGGCCATCTCCAAGCTTCTTCTGAGTCTTTTTATAGCCATGGGATTCATTAAGCGAGTACATTCGAAAATTATCAATTCGACAAAAATGGGAAATATGCTTCAACCCTTTTTCTCGTGCAACTTTTTCAAAATATTCTTTTATTTTGTGAGAAAAACCACTCCCCTGATAATTAACTTTAATCGCAGTGTTCTTAGTATAAAGAGTGTCCTGATCAACCATAAAAAATAGAGCTGCGATAATCTCTTCGTCAACCATTACTGAATAAAGCTCCCAGCCCTCAGCAACCTCATTGCGAATCTCATCCATGTTCCAATTAAAATCAGGAGAATCAGAAAACGCGTCTATATTGTAGTCGCAAATACTCTGGATATCTTTTGTTGACTTAGCTTTTTGAAATTTTAGTTTCACGAATGGCCATCCCTTGCAAAAAAACAGGGGCTCCTTGCCCCTTTTTTAAATATAGATCTATCTATAGCTTAAAGCTGACTGATGTATGCTGCAAGATCTTTCATATCTTGCGGTGAAAGTTTTGATACAAAGGGAATCATAACCGGATTTTTACGTAAATTACCGTCTTTGATATCTTGTATTTGTTTTTCTATATACCAATCATACTGTCCACTAAGCTTTGGGGCCTTTTGGGATATATTTCCCTCCCCATTAACTCCGTGGCACGCAACACATTGCTTGTACAAGCTTGCCCCTTTTGTTGCATCTTGTGTGTATGCCGTAACTGATAAAGCTAAGAGAAACATTGAAATAACATATTTCATAACAAAAGACCTCGATGATTAAGTTTCCTTGATTTTACTTCAAAAAATTATTCTACGGCAACCAAATTGATTGGTATTAAAAGTGAATTATCTAACTTATTCTCAATGATAAACTGAAAAAAAAGCTCTTTGTCTGTAGAAATTCCAATATTGCGCTTAACTAAAAACTCCCATCCATGCTCATTTTTAATTGCTTCAACTGGAGTAAACACCATTGAATCATTTCCTAAAATCTGACTCCAATCCTTTGCCCAGCTTAAGAAAGCTTCATTTTGAAGCTGGTAATTATTGTTACTAAATCCCAAGTTCACGTTCTTAAAATGCTTTAAATATATATAAAACTTCTCCATAATCTCTAGCAATAACGTATATTTAAACTCTCTAAGAACGTTATTCAATTCGAAATTCTTTGAACTATTCGCACAGAAACTATCTTGTTTTTTTAAGTACTCAGCTAATGATTCACTATTTTTTCTTCTCAAAAATGCTTCCCACTCCCTTGGGTCCAGATCAATAATTGATCTCAATGGCTTTTGCCTTAAAAGATAAAGTAGCGGCCCCATTAGTCGACAAGCACATTTCAGATCTTCATTTTTATCAACTTTTCCAGCGGGAAAGCTAAAAAAATCAAAATATACTGCCCTCGGTACAATATCCAAAAAACCTTGCTTACCGTTTGAACTAATACTTTCTTCTATATTTTTCTTTTCATACCAAAAGACAATTTTTACATTTCCACCAGGACCTGGAAGTTGCACATATATAGGCAATAGTTCCTCTTTTTTTAAAGAAGACTCCATCAAAGGCTTGCCCAAATCCAAGCTTCGAAATCAAAATCCCCCCAGTGGTTGGGCCGATATGGGTAAATCGTCGAGGTAGTCTAGTAAATTAAAAATTGAATATATAGAGAAGTTTATATTTGCATCTTTCATTGTGAGTTACTATATATGAGAATAAATACATACAAAAGCATATAAACAAAAAATCTAAAAATTAAGTAAAGATAAATGCAAAAAAAACTTATAACCAAATCCGCCCTATTAGAGCAAAAATTAGACAACCTAAACAATGCCGCCGACATTGTAGTCTTTGGGCCACTTTTAGATCGTCTCACCAATGAAAAAATCCCAGATAACTGCTTTAGAGTTTTCATTGATGGCGCAGCAAAGTTTGTTTATGATAATTGGCAACTCGTTGAAGATGCAAATGTATTAATTATAGGTGATGGTGATTCATTACAAGAAAAAATGACAGAGACCGTGTCATTAGAAAGTTTCGATATTCTCTTGAATAGATCAAAAGACTTCAGCGATTTGGCTTACTTCTTAAAACTTCCAATGAACAATGTAAAAACTTTGACACTTTTTGGTTTTTCTGGAGGAGAGCTAGACCATGAACTTAGTAATATTGGCGAAATTTTTAATTACTTAGAAAATAAAAAATTAATAAACAGTGGCGCTTCTCAAAATGACCTTAGGGTAGTCGTGGATAAAGCCCGCATCTTTTTGGCCGCTGATGTAGGAATTGACAATTGCGCCGTTCTTGATTTTAAAAGCGGTTTTTCACTTTTTGGCCCTAAAGCCCAAATGATCACGCTAACAGGTGCAGTTGAATATGCTGGAAATTTTAGCTTAACCCCTTTCTCTTCCCAAGGTCTTAGCAATAAAGCTTTTGGGCAATTCAAGATTACTTACCATCGCCCGTTACTTGTTATTTTAAATTCCAGATAAACCTAGTGGCAAATTCCACTAAAACGAATATTCATTTTTACTAAGCCAGGAGGGCATGGTGGACTATTTTCCATAGAAAAAGCAGAATCATCTAGGCAGATATAGCTATTAACTTCAGCACCATCAAAATCGCAACTTCGCTCATTATGATAAAGTCCCAACGTGCCAGTGGTATAAAAATTTGGGGCAAGTAAGTCTTTTGTTACAAACTTTTTTTCGGGCATATCATCGTTAAAGGCACAAAGATAAATGGTGGCAAATAAGGACTCGCCACTAAGACCTTTGACCTTACTTATAACCAATATATCGTTATCAGAACTTTTTCCCACATAGATACTCTTTATCCCTCCCCCCATAGTACTGACAATTGACCAAGGATTAACATAGTGGGAAGAGCGCGAGGCATCTCCCGTGAATCGATAGGTTGTAATATTATTAACTCTGTCAAATTTACAGGAATACTTTTCTAAAGCCTTATTAACAAGCCCTCGCTCTTTGCTCTCTGCTATTCCAGAAAAAACTGAAAACGGATCAAAACTCGGTGCCACGGAACGTCTTCTAGCAAAATCACAACTACTGATAAAAACTAAAATTAAAACGATTAAAGATTTTATCATAAACCATGCCTTTCGTTATCTTCGATATTAATATGCCTCTAAATCTAGTCTATACAAGCTATTATCTTCAAAGATTTTTTTATCCATCCTTACTTCACGATACTGCCCTTTTAAAAATAATGAAAGTTGATTTTTCCTAAAGACCGATAGCCCATGCCCCGATATCCCAAGAGGCAAAACCCCACGAGTCTTATCAATCGCTCCAAAATCAACAATTCGTCTAACTGATGGGCCGGCCTTAACCGCAAAGCCTTCATTAAATTGCCCCCATTTCATATTATTAATTTCGTTGAAAGCCCCACTAACAGGATGGGGTCCCTCATTGAAAAAATAATTTAGTGGAAACACCAACCCAAGAGGATGAACGAACTCTAGAGTATGCAGTTTTCCCCATACCCATTTTTCGCGATTTTCACCGAGAGTATTAATCAATTCCTCCAATGCTTGGTTAAACGAAGCTATCACCAGTTCGCGATCTTTAGAATTGGCGGGACTTAAATTCTTTAATACCCTAGCTAATCTAAACCATTCTGCTGGAAATTGAGAAAACGTATTTTTCTCATCGCTGCTAAACCCTGTTAGCGAATTCATTGAAATAAACTTTAACCAGGTATAAAAAAACAAGGGAGAGCGATCCTCGGCATCGGAAATTCCATCCCACTGGAACAGCTCATCCTTAAAACTACTTCCAAGAAAAGTTAGCTCTTTATCAGTTAAAAATTCCAAAAGGAAACTCAATCTACTTTTTGAATTAATATTTACATTGAGTGTTTGTAACTCTTCAATTTCCTCTACTGACCATTGCTCTTTTTGATTTAAAAGAGTAAATATTGTTTCAAACCTTTCACTTGGTTGAAACTCTCCGCGAATATTTTTGGGAAAATCTTTAGGTCTTGAATTAGCCGATACAATTATTCCGCTTTCAGGGTTTTCAGCGTGAGGTAAGTCAGAAAATGCTACTTTTTCACTTGGTAAATTCGACAAACTCTCACCAATCAAAATCTGATCCGTTTTAGTTCCCATGGGCTTTATTTCGACTTCACCAAAAAGCCACCAACCTATATTATTTTCATTATCAGCATAAAGAATATTTAACCCCGGAGCCACTCCTGTTGCCACGGCATTTTTAAATTCTTGCATGTTTTTTGCTTCTCGCATTTTATAAAGTGAAGTTAATGGATCATTGTGTATTTTAAACACTGACCAGTGAAGAGCGATATTTTGAAATCGTTTTTCTGATTGATCTAAAACATGGTTCAATATAGGTCCAAAAATTGATTTTTTTACTTCAAGCTCAATATTTTTCTGCCCTTTTACTGGAAGACTTACAATACTTTTTTGAAAAGGAATAAATTTATTATCTAATAAATAATTATTGCCACTTTCATCAACTTTTAAACGATATAAATCCATATCATCTGTTAAACTCATGGTTAACCCCCATGCCTTGTCATGGGAATGATACAATACCGGTAGCGCAATCAAGGGTAAAAAATGGCCATAGTCATTTTTTAAAATTTGTTTTTGTTCATTTTCTACAAATAAATGTGCTTCCATCCATAAATTGGGCTTAGAAAACGTAATATGGGGATCGTTCGCAAGAATTGCCTTACCACTTTTTGAACGATTAGGGCCAATTAACCACCCATTGGAACCTTCAAGAGGCGAGAAAGCACGAATGAGAAAATGGTGTAATTCCTCTACCTGGGAAACTTTTTGAAAAATATTTTCCGGCTCACTTCTAATTTCTTGATAAAAATCTTTATCGAGTTTTTCTTGCATTAAAGATAAGAATGAATCTTGCCGTAAACCAATGCCAAAACTATAAGACATATACCCAATAAATGCATAGCCATCATCGATTGAAAAACTTCTTACGGGAATGCCTGCGAGCCAAAACTCCAGAGGTCGAGGATGAGTGGCAACATATTCGTTAACCCCTTCGTAAAACCAGTTTAGTTCATTTTCTAAATCTTTTGGTAAGGGATGATTTTTTCTTACGTTTTTAAAATGATCGACAAAATTAAGCGTACGGTAGAGTTTATCTACTTTTAGTGCTTTCTCTCCAAAAATTTCGGCCAACTCTCCTCTGGCCACTCGACGATGAATTTCCATTTGAAACCATCGCTCACTAACCATCAAGTAGCCGAGTGCTCTAATAACATCTTTTCGATTCGCTCCCTTTATATGAGGAACCCCCCAAGTATCACGCACGATAGTTACTTTATTTTCTAGACCTTTAAATTGCACCACCCCTGACATTTTAGGCTTTGTAAGTAATAAATAACCATAGATCGATGCACACACAATAATGCCAAAAAAGCTCAAACCCACTAGAGAATATTTTAAAAATTTACTTTTTATGATTTTTTTCATTATTTACCTTATTAGTTATTTTTTAATTAATTAGAACAATAGATTAATAAAGTGACTAGAAAAATTGTTGATTTTATGAAACCATTAATCATATGAATCAAGCTCAAAATACTAGATTAATCTTACCTGATCTGTTGCGTTTAATCGCAATTGCACTAATGGTTTTTTATCATTTCTCTTACGATTTAGTGTTCTTTAAAATTCTAAACTTTGACATTATGGCACATCCTTTTTGGTGGTTTTTGCCTAGATTAATAGTTTTTTTATTTCTATTTACAGCAGGTTTTTCTCTTGCAATTGCCCATCAAAAAAAACTGAATATTAAAAAATTTTTTAAGCGCTTTCTGCAAATCACGCTTAGTGCACTTTTAATTTCAATAGTCACTTATAAAATATTTCCATCGCGTTGGATTTATTTTGGTACACTCCATTGCATCGCTCTATCAAGTCTAATAACCGTTTACCTATTAACGTATCCTAAAATTTTAGGTGCTATTGGTTTTCTCTTATTTTCCTTTTCAATAGCAGGATACGATATACCTTGGATAAATTTAGGCCATAGCTCATTAGACTATGTGGAATTATTCCCATGGATCGGCGCGTCTTTTTTAGGTGTTTTCGCCTATAACACCTACCTCACTTCACATTTCTGTCGTAAATTTGAAGATTTTAATGTCTTCAAAACTAAATTCTTTAAGTATCTTCAAAAAATCTCTGAACACTCGCTTTTAATTTATCTTACTCACCAGCCAATTTTGTTTGGCCTTTTCTTTATCATCAATTGGCTTTTTCAATTAAATATCGAATTCCTAAGCTAGAGAATTAGTGCTACAGTAACCTCCAAATTAACCAATCCGAGTAAAGGCAACTATGAATTATAAAAATCTCAACTGGGATAAATTAGAACGTACTATTGGTGGATTAAAATTCGCAGTAGTAATTGTACTCATTTTTACCGTATTCATGATAGCTGGAACTTTTATTGAGAGCTATTACGGAACGGACTTCGCCAATCGTGCTGTATATAAAACCACTCCATTTATGTTGGTTCAGTTTTTCATGATGCTTTCAATAATATTCGCAGCATTTTTAAGACTACCACCCAAAAAAAGGCTTTACGGATTTTACACTATACATACTGGTTTAGTTATTATCGGCATGGGCTCGTTTATCACATATGTTGCAGGAGTCGATGGCTCCATCACCCTGGCCCCAAACTCCCCAAATCAAACAGTTGTTCTAAATAGAGATGTATTAAAAATAATTTATCCAGAGGAAGGAAAGCAAGTTACGCAATTTCTTCCGAATGCTGCTTTTAAAACAACTATTAATGAAACTTATGATGGTTTCTCATTTAATGATTACTATCCATTCGCTGAACCCGAATTTTCTTGGCAAGAACCAATCGGTAAATATCCGGCTGAAGCTTTCTACCATTCCTCTACATATTTTTTAAAAAATGCATTTGCTACTCAAGAATTCACTTTATCCCTTCATCCTGAAGCCACAGAATTTGAAAGTACCATGACCATGGGCCCGTTAAGTGTCTCATATCTTCCCTATGGAATGGCGCCATGTTTTGCCAAAAATAACCCAACCAAACTCATATTGTGGAATGGAACCACTCACACTTGCACAACGCCAGAAGATAACAAAGTTAAAATCAATACAACATCAGAAGGAAAAAGGTTTTTAGTAATAGAAGAAAATGGTGAATTACTTACCTATTTTCCAGATGTATCTCCTTTTCCTCTCGATCAAAATATGCAAATCAAAAAAGGCTCTGAGTCTAGGGTTTTTTCAAAAAAAATTTTCGAAGAGAAACCTCATCTTTTTTTGTTTGGAAAAGCTCTTGCATTCTATAATAAAGAAGAAAAAGTGTGGGTAACTAATCAGCTCAATGAACTTGGAAAAGCAGAAATTCTTCCTTGGATGGGTTCCGAAATTACACTTATGAAGCACGTTGATGATAAGGTGCCAACCAACTCTCCAACTCCGGTTGTTCCCATTCAACAAAATGGTCAACTTGTAAAAGGCAATATTCGCGCACTATCACTTGTTGCCGATGGAAAAAAATATTGGATCACCAATTCTGCTCCTTTATCATTAAATGTCGGAGGAAAAAGGGTGAATTTTTATGTCACCAAAGAAACTCTGACAATGCCCTTTGAATTAGTTTTGACTAAATTTAAAATGGATAAAGATCCAGGAACGAATAACCCCGCTAGTTATGAATCATTTGTTCGCTTGTTTACAAACTCCGGCAGTGAAAATCACCATATTTATATGAATCACCCATTGAAGTTTAGCGGCTTTACTTTTTATCAAGCAAGCTATGGGCAAGATGCTTCTGGAAATTACCAATCGACTCTTTCGGTCAATGTTGATCAAGGAAGGCCTTTAAAATATTTAGGAAGTTTAATGTTAGTTTTTGGTTCTTGGTGGCATTTCACACTTAACCGAAAAAAAAATAAAAATTCAAAAGACGAAAATCAATCAGGAGTAAAGGCATGAAAGCCTCAATTTTATCAATTATATTCTTTGGCCTATTTATTCTCGGATGGCAAAATCCCGCTACCGCCAATGACTTTTCAAAAAGCTATTTTTGTAAAAATGAGTTAGAGTCGCTCCCCATTTTACAGGGGGGAAGAATAAAACCACTTTTTGTTCACGCTAATGAATCGATAAAACAACTCACAGGTAAAACTAAAGTGGGTCAATACTCGGCAACAGAGGCTTATTGTCTATTGTCTACCGAGGGCCTAGGTATTCCAAGTGAAATTAATTTGCTAGCTAGAATAGACCATGTGGATGTTCAAAAACTTTTAAATTTAAAAAATGATGTCCACGAAATTTCCTATAAGGAGCTACTTCATTTTGAAGAACTATTGCGCATTGAAATTCAGAAACAAAAAGTAGATTCATCTTATAAAAAATCACTTGTGGCACTATTTAATGGAATATTTTTATATAAAGAAATTAAAAATGGTGAAAATTGGCAACTGGCCGAGCCAAATCCCGAAAGCGCAACAGAATCTCAAAAAATTCAAAATGATAACCGCCACCATGGAGTCTTATGGGTTCCCTTAGTTGTTTATTTAACTGAACAAAAAATTATCGAGCAAAAAAATAAAGAACCAGGAATTGATCCCTTCCTTCCAGTTTTAATGCAATCGAAAAAAACATATATTGATGCCAATGGCGAAAAATTTTTAATGGAGCTTACTTATGTTAAGGCCCATCTTCCAGAAATTGCCTTATTTCTATCACTTTTAGGTTTAGCACTTTTAGTTTTAGTTAAAAATCCACTTGTTGCTATAAGCATGGCCGGCCTAACAGTTGTTATTCAAACTGCAATTCTTGCTTTTAGGATAATGATCTCTGGTCGTGCACCAATCACTAATATGTATGAAACAGTCCTTTTCTCCGGGCACGGCGCTTTAGTATTGGCCATGGCCATTGGGCATTTTAAAAAACAAACTCTCTATATTTATATGGGACTTGCATACAACGTTTGCGCATTGATGATGCTTAACTTTGCCGGCGGCATGCTTTCAGCTTCGATCTCTCCCTTAGTACCTGTATTACGCGATAATTTTTGGCTAGCAACTCATGTTACTACAATTATTCTTTCCTACGGAGCACTTGCTCTTAGTTGGATCCTTGCCAACACAGCTCTTGTAAAAAGAAAATTAGGAAAATTTACAGTCAAAGATGATTTAGTCTACGCTGATGTGATCTACACGACTCTCAAGTGGGGAACTACGCTTCTTGCCGCAGGGATTATTCTAGGTGGTGTGTGGGCCGACTATTCTTGGGGACGCTTCTGGGGCTGGGACCCAAAAGAGACATGGTCGCTCATCGTACTATGTTTTTACATGGCAATTCTTCATGGGCGCTATACTTCATGGATAAAACCAGATCGCTTCATTACTGTCACGGCCCTGGCATTTATGTCTGTTATGATGGCATGGTTTGGTGTGAACTACATATTGGCTTCAGGTCTCCATTCGTACGGTTTTAGCCAGGGGGGGGCATTTTTCTTAGCTACATTTTTCACGCTACAAATACTACTAGTCCTCTTTACGTATAAATCTAAAAGTTTAGCAACGGTGCCAGGCACACTTTAGATAAAATTGACGTTTATTTGACAATAGTTTGGAATAATAAGGATAAAATAAATTATGCGAAGTTTTATCTTTTTAATGTTTCTTGCCATTGCTTTGTCTATATCGACAACAATTTTAACATTAAGGTTAACAAGTTTTGATATAGCAAAGCCTCATCATAAAAGAGAAATTCACCACACTTTAACAAAATTTATAAATGAAACGCCCCCGCTTGCAGAGTTAAACCTAACAATACTATACCCTAAACAGACGCTCTACCAATTGCTCCCAATGGCAAGTGGGATAAATTCAAACGAAGACAGCGTGCCGTTTACCAATAAAACTAATTGTGAGAAATATTATCTTCCAGAAAATAAATCACTTAATTACAACTTACTACTTAGTACATTAAGCGACAAAGAAGAAGTGCTAAACCTATTTTTGTGTCGAGTGATCAAAACAATCCCAGATGAATTTATAAAAACCCCTCCTTTTATAAGCCAGAATGGAAAAAGCTTTGCCTATCGATTATACAATTCTCAATTTGAGGTTTTTCACAATTCCGATTGGATTAAAAATCAAATCTCTTATTTCTCCATAGATGAATTAAAAGAAATTCCTAATGAGCACCTAGATACTCCTTTTCACTATATCAAAGAAATAGATCCCAAATTAATTTTAGAACTATTAGGAAATACTAAATACATCATAACTAATAAATTTTTTATATCCAAAGATCTCATAAATTCAAATTTACGGTTTTATTCACTTGATCGCCTTGAAGATCATTTCCAAGAAAAAAACTACATGCTTAAACCCATGGCAATGGGAGCTAAATGCTTTTTTCAAGTATCTAATTTATGCCTAGACCGAACCGCCGGATTTGCTAATGAAATTTTTTCTTATCCATTTTACTTTGTCATAAGTTTATCAATTATCATTTTATTAGTTATTTTTGTTTTAACTTTTAAAAAATTTAAAACTGAAGCTTTGGAAAACGAGCAGAAACGTACAGCTTTTAGAATTTTAACTCACGAACTAAGAACTCCTGTTACCAACATGGTTCTTTTAAACGGCGAAGCTCAAAAAATACTAAATGAAACGAGCATACCACTAGAAAGTTTGGAAAACATACAATTGAAAATGGAAAATGAAATATACCGACTTAAAAGATTAGCAGAAAAAAGCTCAAACTATTTAAATGCCACGGAAAAAGGAAATAGATTAAAACTAAATTTAACACCAATATCGAACTTTAGCGAATACATCATCGACCTAGTAAATGAGCATTATCCAACTAGTGACTTTGAGTTTTCCGAAGGTTTTTCTAAATCTCATGCTGTAACAATTGACCCCTATTGGTTTCAAATTATTTTTAAAAATCTTATCGATAATGCTCAAAAGTATGGGAAGGGAAAAATTAAATTAAATATAGAATGCAAAAATAGTAAACTTGCCATAAGCATTGGCGACCAAGGAATTTTTCCATATAAAAACTTAAATGAAGCTATTAAAAACGCAACTCCCTCGGATAAAGGCTTAGGAATTGGATTGAGCATTGTTAAAACAATTGTCGAATCGATGCAAGGGAGCCTAGAATTAATTAATTCGCCAACCACATTTATTATCTGGTTAAAAACGTGTAACGAAAGTGAAAATTATGGCAAACAAAATTTTGATCATTGAAGATGATCCAACTCTAAATGAATCACTAAAAAAAATTCTTAATGAAGAAAACTATGAAGTAATTAATTTTTTTGACGTCAAAACAGCAAAAAAATTTCTTACGGAATCAATTTCAGATAAATCTCAACCAAGTTTTGATTTAGGTATAATTGATTGGATGTTGCCCGACGGACAAGGGATTGATGTAATTAAAGAGATTCGCCATATAACCCCAACCATACCACTTATCTTATTGACAGCACGAAATGATTTAATTGATAAAATAATTGGGTTAGAGTCAGGGGCCAATGATTATCTTACAAAGCCATTTGAATCAAGAGAATTAATTGCAAGGATCAGGGCCCAACTTCGTACAAAAAATGCTATTGAAAAAGAAGCAAGCAAATTTCCAATTAAAAACCAAGAATACTCACATGAAGAAGCCACAATTATTTCGAAAACAAACATCATAAAACATAATTCTCTTTCTTTTGATAGCTTTAACAGAGAATTTTTTTATAACGATAATCCAATAGTTCTAACAAAAATGGAGTTCGAATTTTTGAAATTATTGATTGAAAACCCTAAAAAAACATTCTCAAGGGAGCATTTGCTTGATTTGGTTTGGGGTTACGATAATTTTCCGACAACTAGAACAATTGATACTCACGTTTTACAACTTCGACAAAAAATATCTGATGACGTAATCGAAACTATTCGAGGATTAGGTTATCGTTTGGGAACATGTCTAAACAAATCATAAAATTGACAAACAATTGACTTTCAACTGACTGATATAAAAATTAACTCTGCTAGGATTAATTCATAGATAATCATAACGATTGATCTATTACTGCTTTGGAGTGTTTTATATGCAACTGTCAAAAATCGCCGTTACTTCGATTCCTCTCTCCGTATCGAAAATGGTATCCATCTCTGTACTTGCAGTTATTGCAAGTTCTTGTCAAACTTCGACCATTAATAAGGATGAACTCACACGCACACTAAAAGAAAACCCTGAAATAATAAATCAGGCGATTCTTGCTCATCCTGCACAGTACATCGAAACACTCCAATCTGCAGCTAAATTGGCACAAGAAGACATTAAAAAGAAACAGGAATTAGAAGAAAAAAACAAACTTGAAGAATCATTTAAAAATCCTCTGGTAGCATCTATTCGACCAGACGAAGCCATCCGTGGAACAAAAGGGGCACCCATTACTTTGGTAGAGTATTCAGATTTTGAGTGCCCTTTTTGCTCTCGCTCTTATGAAACAGTGAAAAGTTTATTAAAAAAATATGATGGAAAAATTCAATTTGTCTATAAACACTTACCATTAAATTTTCATGAACAGGCGATGGTTTCCGCTGAATACTATGAAGCAATTCGCTTACAGAACACTGAAAAAGCATTCAAATTTCATGATGAAATTTTTCAAAACCAAAGAAGTCTAAAAAATGGTAAGAAATTTTTGGATGAAACTGCAAAAAAAATAGGCGTCGATATGAGTCGATTGAATAAAGATTTAAATTCTTCAACCGTAAAAACACGTATAGCTGAAGACATGGCCGAAGCTCAAAAATTTGGAATGCAAGGAACTCCGGGCTTTCTTTTAAATGGAGTACCAATAAAAGGTGCTTATCCGGAAGAATATTTTGAAGAGATTCTTTCGGAGCTCAAGAAAAGAGGAAAGCTTGCCATATAGAAAAAGTCTTGAACTCTTGGTCCCTCCCATGAGTTCAAGACTTGTTTTTAATTTTACTCTTTAATAAATTGTATTTTTTCAATTCCGATGGGACCTAAAACCCTCGATCGTTTGGCAATGAAATGCATGCGATTAAATTCTCCGGGACGTGTCTCCATTACTACGCGATCTGCTTCTACTGTAACTTCGAATTCATATACTCTGCGCTCGCCACTTAAGGCTGAATACAGTGTATCTAATTTAATAATACCACCTCGATCGCGATTAAAATTTGAAGACTGAATTTTGACAATTTGATACCGATCTTTTTCCAGTAAGACAATTCCTCTACCAAGACCGTTTTCATCCAAGGCTTTTCTCTCCACTCGCTGCCCATTCTCGTAAGCATCAGCATACATTGCCACTACATCGTTAGTAACATCATCACGATCGTACACTAATAAAGCGTAATTCCCATCTATGTCACTGGTAATCCGCGCCAGAGTCACTTCTTTGGCAAAAATACTAGAGCTTAAAGCTAAGGCCATAAAAAAACCAGATACACCTAAAATCATTTGTCGCATGAACGTCCTCCATCAATAAATCTTTCTGATGAAGGCTTCTCGGCAAATTTTTCCGCAAAATGAGAACTAACTGATTAGTTCACTCAACTCTTCGACATATTTAGATTTTCTCATCCCAACTAATACAAAATCAACACCATAGCTAAAGTACGCATTAACGGCCTTAATCGATAAAGGACTATTTGAATCAGGTAGCAATCCTAATTCAATTGCTTGTTTAGAAAAACTCTTTGCTTTATTAGTCATATGAAGTCGAGCAAATTTATGAGAGTAATCTAGAAGCTCGTAAAAGGGTTTTGCTTCTTCTTTATTCAACCCGCTCCCTCCCCATAAACTCGCAAGAAACGGAAAAATATGTGCAAAGTAAACTTGATCAACGGCATCGTTAGTGGGAAGTTTTGCATAGAGATTTTTAAATTGCGAAATGAGATCAACATCTTCTAAATTTTCATCCTCTGATTCTCTTAAACTATTCCATTTCTCTTGGATGATATCCATACAATATTTAAAATGTTCATGAGCTTTATTTTCATCAAAATTGACCAGATCAAAATGGTCATACTCACACAACCTAACCAATTCCCCACTTTCTTTGATTACATTAAAGGGTCTATTTGAAATGACAACTAACCCATGTGCATGTGCCATCTCTATTAAATTCATATTATTTTCCTGATATCTCTCAAGAGCATCTATCTCTAGAAGATTCAGAGGAAATTGTATGACTTTAAAGTGATTGTCTTCTCCGACCTTCCGAGCTGCATTTAAAAGCATAGATAAACTCGTGGGATTTTCACCATTGGGATTTTTAGCAAGGGTATTTGAACTTACACCGTAATTTTTAATTTTTCCATCTTTAACTTTTTCTTCTAAAAACTCAAAGGCTTTTTGAATTCGCCTTGAATATTCTACAATATTTCCCTCTTCTTGATGAACTGAATAAAAATATTCTGGATTGTGAAGTAAAAACGTATCAATGCATTTTACTTGCAACCTCTTGAGTGACATTTCTAATTGCGAAGCTAAAAAATCTGGATGAATTGAATGCATAAGATCAGGTGTCATTTGTACTAGGTCGTTATGGGCCAAGCCTTTTGCGTGTAGAGCTTCTAGTACTTCAATATTTTTTCCTTGAATGTAGCCTGCTTTAGTAACAAGAATTGGTCTGTTTTGTGACTCTAATAAATTAAGTTCTTTTAAGACCTCACCAATTAAAATTTCAGACTCTCCATCTGTATAGTTACTAGATGTATCGATTAATTTTATCCCTTTCTGGATTGCCAGAATCAGTGCCTGTTTATGTTCTTTGGATCTATTTGTTATTCTGTAGCCACCAAATCCTAGATTTCCCATACCATTTCCCTATTTTTTAAATAATAACAGTAAATTTATATCATATCCGAGACAAAAACTCAGTTTTTATTTACAGCAAGACCTCTTTCTTCTCAATCACAACTCATAGCAAACTACTAAGGTTTCCAAATAAAATTCCGATTAAACATAGGATTATTAAACTTATAAATGCCACTAGTAGGTGGCGAGAATTACATGCTAAAAACAATAAAAATAAATATTTTTAACTTTGCCTCGGTACTTATATTAAGTTTATTGGTTTCATGCTCAAGCACTCAACTAATCTCAGATTTACCGGGCCAAGAATATAGTGACCATGTAAGTGGCAAAAAATTAGAGCGCGAACTTGCTAGTGTCGAAGACCATTCCTGTCAATTTATCATCAGAAAAATTATTACTTCCAACTCGATAGAAGTTCAAAGAAAGTACAGCTACAAAAATATATCTTACACAGGTTATCGATTCAAACTTTTAAATGAGCTTGAAGCAAAATATAAACAAGTCGACTCTGTACTAGATTTTCCACAAACAAAAGAGCTTCCCATTGATGATGCAATTAAGGTCGTACGAACTCCAGAGGAAGGTCTGTTGGCAAAAGTAATGATGATTAGAAATGCCAAAAAATCCATTGATCTTACTTATTTTTTATTTGATCAATCTGAAGCATCTAAAGTCTTACTTCACGAAATAAAAGAAGCGGCTCTAAGAGGTGTGAAGGTTAGAGTTTTGTATGATCCAATTGGATCAAAAATGGGAACCCCTACTCCACGAGTCGGAATACCTGATGACTTATTAACTTTAGTATCTTTTAAAGGAAGACCTATCGTCGATGAGCAAGGACTTGATACTGGCAAGAATGCCCAAATTGAAGTGGTTCAATTCAATCCATCATTTACAATTAGTGATATTTTTAAAAAATGGTTTCACGCTATTAGAAACTTTGGCGTGCCAAGTGATAAGCGAGTTGCATTAGATAAAATGGCTTGGAATAACAGGATTCACGACAAAATTTTACTCATTGATGCTGAATCTCCAAAAGATACTCTTCTCATCACTGGTGGACGAAATTTGTCCGATCCTTATTATCACTTAAATCATGCTTACGACAAACCAGGTACGATGCCAGTTCTTGATATTGAAGTAATAATTAAAGGCACTAGTGGTATTGATGGCGAAGGAAAACTGCAAAATCCTATACTCGATCAATTTAACCGTATCTATTATGCAAGAGCAAATATCCACCTACGCGATATTTTTATGAAAATGAATGATGAGATTCTACAAAAGCTAGAAAAAGATCCTGCACTCGGAAAAAAAGAACTAAAAGATAAAATTCGTCTAGCAAGACAAGAACTAAGACAATTAAGAGAAGCAAATCGCGCAGTGCTTGGAATAAAAAACTCCACCGAAATTAGTGGCAAATTTGAAGAAAAATTTAAAAAAATGATAGACGAAGACTATCTTAATGAAGGTTTTGAAAACGCCACAATCAACGTTTTACACGAAGTCCATAATCTCACACATAATCGAAATTTATTTCGCCCAATTCTAGCTGTGTCTAAAAAAGAAAATCCAAATTCCATAAGAGATCATATATTTGAACAATTCGCTAATGCTACAAAAACTATAGATATAGTAAGCCCATACTTTTGGATCGATAGTAAGGAAACAAAACAATTGGCCCAATGGCTAAGTGAAGATCCCACACGTAAACTTAGAATCATCTCAAACTCCATTCTTTCCACCGATAATATTATATCTCAAACAGTAGTTGAAAATGCCTTTGAAAGAATAGAAAAAATAATGAAAGCTGCAGGCGTCTGGGAACAGGTCGACCTACGAGTAATCGGAAAAGAGGATCATGAACTGCTAGTTCCAAATGGACAAGTTTATGGATTTCTTCATGGAAAAGTATACATCACTGATAGAAAAAATGTTGTTGTTTCAACATCAAACCTCGACCCCATTTCTAGAGATATTAATTCCGAGATTGGTGTCTCATTTAAATTTAAAGAAGAGGATTCTAAAAATTTAAAAGAGATGCTTGAATTTGTTGAATTTGCTCAATCTATATCAACCAATATAGGCTCGCAAGAATATCAGCGCATGATAAGTAACCCAAAAATCAAAAATATGGTCAGGAAAACAAAAGCGGCTAAATGGATTGTCGAAAAGTTAGGTCTTTTACATTTATTATAAAAAAAGCGAAGAATAAATCTTCGCTTTTTTTAATCTTTAATTATTACAATTATAGCTTTTGAAGCTCTACGATATTTGTAATTCTTGTCACATCTTCGCCACGACATGAAGACTCTGAGCAAACATTAGTCACATAACAACCTTTACGTGAATCATACTTATAATCTGTATCACCACGAACCAAAATTCCTTCAACTTCATTTGTATCATAGTTAAAAACTGCAGAACCCGAGTTTCCACCATAAGAATCAGTTGTTGCTTGGAAATAAATTGCATTCGAATTATTTCTAATCGATCCACCGGCTTCAACTTTTGTTGGAAGACCTGATGGGTGACCAATCATAACAAGACGAGATTTATTAGCCACTTTTCCACTACGTCTAAATTTTAAAGGCGCTATGCCTGCTACAACTCGATCTAGTTTAATAAAAGCGTAATCGTTTTGGTCCCCTCGCTCTAATTTTCTAGAAATAATTTGTGAGCATCTATACACGTTTGATTTTGAAACTTTGTAGTCAGCTTGATCTTGTGATTTAACATTATAGTCAAAAACCCAGGCATTACTATTACAGTCTGATTGAGACTGTATACAATGTCCCGCTGTAACCAAGTACTGATCCCCAACTAAAAATCCCGAGCACATTGCAGCTGTTCTTTGATTTGAAAAGCGCTCACTGGCACACATTCCATCACCCTGCAGTGTTGAGCCTGTAATTGTCACAGAGTCATCTGTGTTATTAATTGAAAGAGCATTTCCTGGAATCATAGCAGCAGTTGCTGCAGCTAATTTTAAATGATTCTGATCAACAACTTGGTAAATATCTAAACGATCATCTTGACCGTAGACGACTTTTGATTGCAGTTTCGCATTTACAGAAAACAGTGTGGCAATCGAGGTAAGAGCTACTATAGATTTTAAAATATTTGATTTCATTACTACCCTCCATGGTTAGATCTATATATGGTGATCCTAGAAATACCAGCTTTCAAGAACGTTTTTTAAATGCAATTATTTGTTAGAAGTGTATTAAAAGTGTCAGAAAATTGAGGGCCATTAAAATAGACCCTCAATAAGATTGTTAAACTATTCTAAAACAAGTTCACCTTCAAAGGGATTCATGTACTGCTGAAAAAGTCTATTTTGATGATCTTTCTCACCCATTGACTCCAAATATCCATACAAAGCGCCTTCTGTCAGTCTTTGCTTCTCATAAAATGATTTAATAAAATTCGATGCTGTATCTTTCAAGTAAGCACTAAGCGGAACAAAACTTAACCCCAATTGCGCTAAATTCAAAAGTACGCGTTTTCTAGCAACGAGAGTTGGCCGATCAAAATTATACGCTACGGCCGGAGTGTTAAAAAACATTCCCTCTTTATCAAAAAGATTGATAGCTACTTTTTCGCCATTAAGAATAACTTTTTGGAAGGCATAGTTAACTCTTTCATCAATACTAGAATATTTGCCAGCATGGTCGCGCAGAATAGAAGAAGCTAGACGAAAATTTTGATAAAATTTATTTATCCCGTATTTTGACCAATTAGATTTTGCAGCATCTGACTCAAAAAAATTCCACCAAACAATGCGCGACTCATATACAGATGACCAAATCAAATCGACCTCTGTCTTTGTTAAACCAAGCTCTTCTGGCTTGTACATTTCTAAGTAATGAAGAAGCATATTTTGGTGAAAAGTTCTTCTTTCTGTAATAAGTTTTTCAACTTGAACCATCACATAGCTTGCCGTATTTAACATTGGAATATTTGATAATCTTTTTCTAGCGAAATCCAATCCCCACTTTACTACTTGGTAAGTTACATTTCTTTTGTAAAAATAAGATGAATCATTTGTCACTGCTAACATTGTTGGGTCTAGCTTAATTAAGACGTCGCTCATTTTATTTTCATACAAGGATACAACTTCTTTCATCATCGAGTTTTGAAAGATCGCTTCTACATCTAGCTTTCCTACTTGTTTCAAAGAAGCAATGACAATTCTTTGCTGACGTTCTAACTCTGGGTTTTGCACTAATGCTTCTGGGTTTTCTGCATTTAAAACGCTTAAAATTTCATCATCATAGCTCTTACCTGCTAGGCCATTTTGCTCAATTAAAGCTTTTTCTGCTTTAATCTGCTCCATTACCATTGATACATAAGGAGCAACTTGAAATTTCACCGGAATCGTACGATCTTTAACCCCTAACAATTGTCCGTTTTGATCGCGGATGATTTTAAATCTTTTTTGAAAATTTGCAGTACTTTCGGCCATAGCATTTGTTGCTAATAAACAAAGTACCAAAAGGATTCCTCTAAGTGAGGACTTAGCTTTGAAGTTCATCTTTTCCTCCATGAAAAAATGTGAAGTAAGTTCCATTATAATGAACTTCTTAAAAATTTATCATGTGTAAGAAAAGATAAGAACTTTAATGACCGAGACAATGCGAAGCAATCGATTAAGGTAATGTTTTCACAGCTGACTTAGATATCAAAATCACTATAAGACTGCCCTAACTCTTCATCAAGTGCCTTTATAAAGTAGCGACGGACAAAATATTGCCCAGCGCGAATGGTTTTAATAAACTCATGTTCTTCTAGTTTTCTAAGTGCTGAATAAACATCTTCAATGGCAAGATGTAAAACTTTGGCCATTTCTGTATGGGACATCATAGGAGAAATCCCATGATCACGATGAAGATTTGGATAACACCAAACTCTTCTATAAATATACATCAAAACTAAAATTTCAATACGCGAAAGTTTGTAATCAACAATCACTTGATCGAAAAATAAGTCAGGAATTTCAGCTAATGTTGGTTTTGCTTTATAGGTCTCATCGCCACCTTCATGGTGTGCTTCTTTCTGATTTCCCTTCGATCTGTGACTGTGCAAGATTGACTGTAAATCGACCATGCCGCTAACCTCTACCCTTCGGGATTTTTGAGCTAGTTCGACCTTGAACTACTCTTCTTAATTTAAGGCTAGCACACAACTAAATAAAAATCTATAGGGCATGAATGCAATGCTATTTCTGTCAAGAAAAACAATCTAGGAATTTAAATCCTTACCCATTAAACATAGTTGAGTATTTGAGTATTCTTTTATAATGGCATCAGTGAATCCCTGACGTTTATAGAATTCAAAATTTCTGGCAACAGGCTCTGTAATTAAGTGTAATCCCTTAATTTTTTTCAATCTTAGATCTGCTTCCACAGCAGTTAGAATCATGGCCCCAAGACCAATACCACGATAGTTTTCATGGGTATTCATATGTAAATGGGCTGGATAAATTTCATATTCGTCTTTAAATACGCTTAAGCTTTTCACTTTTAGACGGGAAAGATTTGCTGCGGTATCAGGACAAACGCATAGGTAACATAGAAGATTTGATGCTTCATCAACCATAAAATAAAAATACTCAGGAAACCATTCTAAATAATCCCCACACCACTTCATAAAAAATTCTTCACGATCTTCAGTGGTCTTAAATGTTTTTACAGATGAGCTTTGATAAAAAATTTCTTTTAACTGAGGAATTAAAATCTTTTTAGCTTCAGCACCAAGCTGTGAATAGCGAACAACTGTAGTATTTAATTTCGGTCCTTCTTCTAAGTATTGGCGTGGATCTGGATTATTGCTCTCCATATGATTTCCTTTATTTTGGAAGTGAGCGATGTAGAGTAAATAAAGATCTCCACTTCGCTGGCACTTTTTCTCGCTCTTCTTTTAAGCTTGTTGTTATGTTTGTTTCAATTGCTTTGTTTCTATTAAAGACATCCCATTCAAATTGAAAATTCTCTGGGTAAAATGTTTTAAAAAATTCTTCATGGGTGGCCAAAAAGACAAGCCGCTTTTGTAACATCTTTAAATAAAAATGATAGGTTTCATTTTGACCAAAATCAGTATTATCAAATGATTTAATTTTCCAAAGTGCTCTTACATTTAAAAGCGCTTTCATTTCTTTTTCATTTAACTCAAACATCGTTCTCGCAAATTCGACTTCATTTTTTTCTTCTTCTATATCTTTAAATTCCAGTCGTGATGTAAAATAAAAAAATTGGCCAATTTTTTTAAAATCTAATTTTTTTAAGAGTGTACTATACTCTTTATGGGAGTTTAAATCTTCAAGTAAGATATTTATCCTTGAAACTTTTTCAAAAAAACTAGGCTTTTCTGGATTGTTTTTCATTGAGTTTATTAGCTCAATACCAAAATGCATGCTGCCATTTTTTCTCCATTCCTCTTTAAAGTAATGAAAACTTAATTTTTGAAGAGGCATTTTTTCTAGAAGAGTTTTTAAATCATTATCAAATTCATATTGAAACTTTGACTTAAAACGATAGGCCCGCAAAAATCGCACTGGATCTATCGGGAACAATTCACTTGAGACTGCTTTTAAGATTTTATGTTTTGCATCTTCAAGCCCATTAAATGGATCAATAATTAATCCTTCGCTAAGACTAATAAGCTTTATTCCAATGGCATTAACCGTAAAGTCCCTTCTGATAAATGCTTTCTCATATGTTAAGTCTTTTACTAATTGTGCCCTAAAATAATGGTGGTGGTAAGGATCAATAATTTCTTCAATCCGTGGTAGTGAGAACTCAATGGTGTGCCCATCAATATTAGTTAAACGAAAAACACCAAAAGGAAATTCCGTTAATTTAATCTCAACATGGGAAGATATATAAGTTGTTAATAATTTTTTAAAATCTTGAAATTCGATATTTCTAATTTCTATATCTAGATCAAAATTTTTTAGATTAAAAATTAATAAATCTCTACTGGCTCCGCCAACCATAGTTAAATCAATATTTTGATTTAATAAAAAGCTAATAACTTCATTTTCAAACTTATTAAAATATAAAGTTAAATCAATTCTTGTATTCATTCTTATAAATATTTTTCATCCTTACCATGCTGTAACAAGCGCTCTAAGGTGAGTTTGATTCTTTTTAAATCCTCGCCCTCTTTATGATAAACAACTGAAAGTCGGCCACTAAATACATCGTGATCGACTCCAAGTGTTCCTACTTTATCCTTAAAGTACGATCGATTTAAAACGTGGTCTGGGATAACGGCTATACCCAATCCTTCTTGAACAGCTTGCAGCATGTGCCCATGAGAATTAATTACAAAGCGAACATTTACTTTAGTTGGAATTTTTTTAAAGCGATTTCTAAAATACTTATAATAAAGATGATCTTCATTCTCAAAAAGAATCGTTGGAATTTTTGACAACTCTTCTACTGTAGTTTTCTCCGTAATCCCAAATGGGTTATCTTTAGGAAAAACCAAAGTCGCTTTTTCATCTAAAAAAGGAATTCTTTCACCGTGAATAATACGGTCATCTTCTGGTAAAATAAGAATATCGATCAAATTATTTTCAAAACGCTGGATTAAATCTGTTTCTGATCCCATTTTGAGCGTTAAGATAAGATCTGGATTAACCTTTGCCCAATCCAAAATTTCTTTGGCAAGCCATGTTTTTCCAATACCAGTTAAAGTTCCAATGCGAACCTTTCCACGCATTTCAACTTTATTTGCTTCAAGATCACTTAAAGTCTCACGCATTTCTTCTAAAAAATGTGAAGCAAGCTCATAGAGTTTTTCACCTTCAGGTGTGAGGACAATATTTTTACCTGTTCTCTTAAATAATTTTAGATCTAATTTAGTTTCAAGATTTTTTATACTTTGAGAAATTGCAGATTGAGTGACATTTAAATCTTCTGCTGCTTTAGAAAAACTTTTTGCATTACTTACGGCCACTAGTGTTTGTAACTGAGAAGTCTCGATCATAATATTTTCCTATTTCTTTTTAGAATTCTTTTTTATTTTTTTTAAACTTTCCTGGGTCAATTTAAGAATGTAAGCATATTCTTCAGCATATTCTACTAAGACTTGATAGCGTCCTGTATTGCCAAAATGTCCTGCTCCCATATTCACTTTAAAAACGATTGGTTTATCATCTTTTTTAAAATCGCGAAGCTTTAAAACCCATTTTGCAGGTTCCCAATAAGTAACTCGCGGATCATTTAATCCTGCTCGAACGATCATATAAGGGTACTCTTTATGATCGACATTATCGTATGGAGAATATGATTTCATATAATTGTAATATTTTTTATCATTGGGATTTCCCCATTCATCATATTCAATCTTTGTTAACATTAATGTATCATCAAGCATGGTAGTTAAAACATCTACAAAAGGAACTGCTGCCGTAACTGATAAAAATAGATCCGGACGCATGTTCGCAACCGCCCCCATAAGCATCCCCCCCGCACTTCCTCCCATGGTGGACATAAGCTCAGAGCGAGTATATTTTTTTGTTATTAAATGCTCGGCAATAGCAATAAAATCTAAAAAAGTATTTTTCTTCTTTAAAAATTTTCCATCGTAATACCAATTTTTTCCGCAATCTGAACTTCCGCGGATATGAGCGATGGCCAAGACAAAACCTCTTTCAATTAGTGGTAATAACCTTGTACTAAATGAAGTTGTTGTTGGGCTTCCATATGAACCATAACCATATAAATAGCAAGGATTCATCCCATTTTTCTTGAGTCCTTTTTTATACACTAGTGATACTGGAATTTTTTCTCCATCATGAGACGTGGCAAAGATTCTTTCACAAGTATATTTTTCTTTTTTATAACCGCGAACAAATTGAGTTTTTAACACTTTCATTTTTTTTGTTTTCAACGAGTACTCTAAAACAGAATTAGGAGTAACTAAGCTTGAATAATAAAGACGAATTTGATCAGCATCATAATGAATATTTGCTTCTGATAACCCCACTTCGCGTACATCTTCTTTAAATGGAATTAGAACAGATTTATTGTTTTTTCCTTCCCACTTAAAAATTTCGATCTCGGAACGGGCCAAGGTTCTTGTTTCCAAAACTAAACACGACTTTAGAACTAAAAAATCTTCAATCATCACGCCTTTTCTGTGGGGGATAAAATTTTTTATTTTTTTAGTTTTAAGGTTATATAAATCAATTTTGTAATCTACAGCTTTTTCATTGGTATTTATGACAAAATATTCACCATTTTCACCTTTGTAGTGATCAAGCGAATAATCAATTCCTTTTCTGCGTTTTTTAAAAAGTTTAAGTTTTGCTTTCGGATCATTTAAATCCAAATACCACACTTCGGTAGTTTCAATGGCCCCACTTGTGACAAAGAGATAATCCTCGGTCATCGAAATATTGATTCCTACCCAAAATTGATCATCTTTGTCTTCAAATAATAATTCTGGTTTTTTCTTAGAGCTTGGATCTATTCTGTAAAGCTTTGAAGGACGCTGTTTTTTATCCGGCATCATATAATAGATTTCGCCGCGCTTACCCCATTCAAACTCTCCGGAAGTTTGCTTAATTGTAAGTGGTAAATCTTTAAGTGTTTCACGGTCGCGAATTTTTAAATCGTAAAGCTCAGCACCATTGGTATCAACACCATATAAAATAAACTTCCCATCAAAGGAAATCTCAGGCCCGGTTAAGTCGAAATACTTATGTCCTTTGCTTAATTTATTCTCATCTAAAATGATTGTTTCTTTTTTAGATTTATTATCAATCAGAATATGCTGAACATACTCTTTGCCTTTTAAGGTTTTAGTTTTATAAGAAAACTTTCCAAGATTTATTGGAATCGTTTCGTCACTTTCTTTAATCCTTCCTTTCA
This sequence comes from uncultured Bacteriovorax sp., assembly GCA_964456675.1. Lineage (GTDB taxonomy): Bacteria > Bdellovibrionota > Bacteriovoracia > Bacteriovoracales > Bacteriovoracaceae > Bacteriovorax. Next base: position 77,216 of record CAYWBR010000002.1, read on the forward strand.
TTTCTTTAAAAATTTTTTGTGAAAGTTTTTTGGTTGGTGCCAAAATTTTATCCGCGTACTTATTTTCATTTTCTAAATGCTTAATTACTGCCGGATTTTTTTTATCTTTTAGCCAAAAATAAGGATCAATGCGTGTATCGTTATGCTTAATTATTTTTTTTAATTTTTGAGGTGCACTCGGTGCAAGAAGGGTTTTTTTCATTTTTAATCTTTTGAAGAAAGTTAAATAAATTTTAGTAGTATTAGTTTAACTTATAAAAGCTAGGAAAAAAACCCATTTTAAATAATAAAAAAGGGAGTCCAAAGACTCCCTCATTTGAAAAATTTTTAAGTGAAAACCTACTCTGCTTGAGCAGCAAGTTTTTCTTTTCTTTCTGCCATAACTTTTTCAGCAACGTTGTTTGGACATTCAGCATATTTTGCGAATTCCATAGTGTACGAAGCTTTACCAGCTGACATTGAACGAAGAACTGTTGAGTAACCGAACATTTCTGAAAGTGGAATAAGTGCGTTAATAATAACGTCACCTGTCTCATTTGATTCAGAAGCTTGGATGATACCACGACGAGAAGATAAATCTCCGATTACGCCCCCTTGGTATTCATCTGGTGTCTCAACTTCAACTTTCATAATTGGTTCAAGGATAACTGGACTTGCGTTTTTAACCGCTTGTCTCATTGCCATACGAGCTGCAATACGGAATGCCATATCTGAAGAGTCTACATCGTGGTAGCGACCGTCTTGTAGGTAAACTTCAACGTTGATAAGTGGGAACGCTGCTAGAGGTCCTTTATCCATAACGTCGTTGAATCCTTTCTCACATGAACCAATGAATTCGTTAGGGATCGCTCCACCTTTGATTTCATTGTAAAACTTAAAGACTTGGTCATCAGACTCTTTTTTATCTTCTTGAAGTGGCTTAATTTGCCCAATAACGTGACCGAATTGACCAGATCCACCAGTTTGCTTCTTATGAAGGTAATCAAACTTAGCTTCTGTTCTAATCGTCTCGCGGTAGTTAACCTGAGGTGCACCAACCTGTACGTCACAGTTATACTCACGCTTTAATCTTTCTACGTAAATTTCTAAGTGTAACTCACCCATACCAGCGATACGCGTTTCACCTGATTCTTCATCAGTAAATACGTGGAAAGTTGGATCTTCTTTCATAAATCTTGATAGACCTTTTGAAAGACGAGTTTGTTGATCTTTATCTTTAACCGAGATTGAAAGTTCGATAACTGGTATTGGAACGTGCATACCTTCACAAGAAAGGTTTACTGGACCATCTTCAATTACAAATGTATCCCCTGAAGCACAGTCGATACCGATAAGAGCGATAATATCTCCTGAACCAACATTTTCGATGTTTTCACGATCATTTGCGTTCATACGAACGATACGCCCTACACGTGTCTTCTTCTTAGTACGAGTGTTAACAACCGTATCACCTTTATTTAATGAACCTTGGTAAATACGAGTATAAGTTAACTGTCCGAATTGCTCGTCAGTAATCTTAAACGCCATACATACTAGAGGCTTAGTGTTATCTGGGATAAGGTCAACTTTTTCGTTAGTGTCGTTATCAATTGCTTTTGGACGAGCAGCTGTAAGCGGAGATGGTAAATATCTCGCAACACCGTTAAGAAGTAATTGAACACCTTTATTTTTGAAAGCCGATCCCATAAATACTGGAGTAAGCTTAAGAGTTTGAACGCCTTTTTTGATTGCTGCATGAATTTCTTCTTCAGAAACTTCTTCACCACCAAGAATTTTTTCAATCATTGCATCGTCAAATTCAGAAGCGGCATCAAGAAGTTTCTCTCTGAATGCTTCAACATCATCTTTCATATCAGCTGGAACTGCTTCAACTCTGATTTTTTCTCCGTTTTCACCATCGAAGAAGTAAGCTTGTCTTGTAATCAGATCAACTACACCATTGAAGTTTTCCTCAGCACCAATTGGTAACTGCATTAAAACTGCATTGTGGTAAAGTTTTTCACGAAGAGCTGCCACACCTTTATGAGGGTTAGCACCCATACGGTCCATCTTATTTAAGAAAGCCATACGAGGAACGTTATAACGCTTCATTTGTCTATCAACTGTGATTGACTGAGATTGAACACCAGCAACTGAACAAAGAACTAGAATAGCTCCGTCAAGAACGCGAAGTGAACGCTCAACTTCAACTGTAAAGTCAACGTGTCCCGGAGTATCGATGATATTGATACGACATTCCTTATCAATACCTTCAGCGAATTTGATACCTTCGCCATTAAGACCTTCCCACACTACTGTTGTTGCAGCAGAAGTGATCGTAATCCCTTTTTCTTTTTCAAGTTCCATGTGGTCCATCTTTGCTCCAGCACCACCACCTCTAACGTCTTCGATCTTGTGGATCTTATTACAGTAGAAAAGGATACGCTCAGTAAGAGTCGTCTTACCAGAGTCGATGTGGGCAGAAATACCGATGTTTCTGGTCTTCGCCATTAATTTCATAATTCACTCCTAAACCTATTGTTGGACAAATTGATCTAACTTAACTTTTAATAAATTAAATTCATTTTTTATTTTTTTTACAAATATCGCTGGATTCTAAAAAAAGATTAGCTCTGAGTCAACTGAAAGCTTAGATTTTCACAGGATATTGTACAAATTACTTCAAATTTTGCAGGGCTTTAGAAAGAAATTGACAAGAAAATCTTAAATCACTAAAAAATGATCCACTATAATTTACAGTATCTTAAGATAAAGGGCTTAAACAGCATGAGCAATGATCTGAGCAAAACAGAATTGTATGAGGGCGTTAAAACATTAGTAGAAACTCCTCACCAGCATATTCACTTAAACCAGCAAAAACTTTTCACCCTTTTTAGTCTCGGATTTCAGTACCTATTATTCCAAAGCACAAAAAAACCAGGTGCATACATCATTAGAGTTGAAGATGCGGTTCTTGCGGACAAATTGGCCAAAAAGGCAAAAGATCCTTCCACTAGGAAATTTATGCAATCAATACTCATTCCAAGAAAAATGAAATTTGATAAATCCATTTTCTTCTTAGACTATTTTAATGTGACAAGCTGGAACTTAACCAATGACATTCCAAAAGAAAAAATTCAAGGCGCACTTATTGTAAAAAACACACAAGCAAAACTGATGAACGAAGTAGATCCCGAAGATCAAGATCAAGAGATAATTACCAATCTATCAAAAGATTATTTCCTCACGACTCTTTTAGAAAATGCACCGAAAACAATTACCATTGCATTTGAAGAAACTTTTGAGCAATTAAATCCAGTAATTTTTCCATTCATCAAAAAAGAAAAAGAAAGAACTCTCCAAGGTGTGACAATCACTGAAGAACTTGATTGGGAATAATGTAAAAAAAGTTAAAACTCAAACTAATTCAATTTATACCGATAAAGTCTCTAGTAAGACGTAAAGTAAAAAGGTTGGTTTAGCTATGGGGAAACTCACTATTTTCGTATCCACGATTGCATTAACCCTAAACTCCTATGCTATGTTTCAAGCTGGTGAAATTATCGAATTAAGCCAAAGCTTAAACGCAAGAAGTTCATTAAATTTTTATAAAAATGCTAACAACGTCAAAAAAGTATTAACTGCTGGAACGTTTGGATTAGTTGAAGAGTCGATTAAATTAAAATCTGGGAATTACGGTATAAAACTACGCTTAAATTCAGGAGATGCCTACTGGCTATACTATAACGTAAAAGATCCCGGCATGATTTTATCAGACAAAAAGTCAAAACCTACTGATGATTTAGACAATAGTTATTCGGCCACTTTAATAAAAGACAACGAAGCACTAAAAGATCAAAGCGACAAAGAAGCAATTAGTACAGTCATAAAAGGTCAGAAAGAAATAGATGAAGCGCTCAAACAAAAAATAGCAGAATGTTTGAAACTGGAAGAACAAAAACATCTGGCAAAAAATAATAGTGAAATAAAAAAAGACATACCATTCTCTACTCTCCAATTAACAACCGAACTCAATACTGGTGATCCTAGCGCTTTTGATATCTCAATGGATAGCCTACCTTATCGCTCGCTTCACGATCTCCCCCTAGAATCTACAATTCAAAGAAGTGTTGGTAAAAACATTGATGTTCGCTATTTGGAAAGAGAGGGCAAAAAAGAAATTCAAGAATTTACTCTCACAAATAAAGGGGGAAATAATATCATAAAGAGCGATGATTACTATATCAGTCGAACTTATAATTTAAGTTTTGAAAATCTTGCTCGCTCGGATATGCACCTAATGGTTATCGACTCTCCGGATAGCTATACCTCTAATTCAACCTATAATCTATTAATGTTTTTTCCGCGCACCAAGCTTCCGAGTGTAAAAACAGTTGGTGACGAAAATCACCTCACGCTACCAACTGGCGAGGTGGTGGTATTTGATGCTAAAACAAATACTATTAAATCAGGTGTCCTATCTGAAAAACCAATGTCGCAACTACCAGTTCGCCCTGGCTGCAACTACGAAGAGAAAGCCTGCGGAAGAAAAGCTGTTGGCGACATCGTAAACTACACAGGAGAAGGTGTAGTCATTAAAATTCATAAAAGTGGAGATCTTCCTTATGGGGATCGTGAAGTTGGTGGTAAGCCACAAAAAAATACCGATATTGCTCTAATAAAAAAACAGGGTAAAACCTGTAAAGTTCCGGCCCATGAACTGTGGTACACCGACTATCAGAAAAAAGGACAAGTCTTTTTCAAAAAAGAATACGCCACCGATGAAGCTTTTGATCAATTCTTAGTTAAGCGTTGTGGATTTTCGATGAAGTAGCGTTTGTGATTATTAGTAAAATCTAAAAATATTACAAAAGCTTTTACCTCGGACATTTAAGATTGTTACGAGCTTCTAAATCAAACTCACTAAAAATACATTTACCCTAATGATTAACCGACAAACTCACTCCGGTACGAGGAAATATTTTGAAGTTTTCCCTTGAATTATTTTATTTATAAACAAAAATAGAAGCTTCTATTAACGTTTACATAAGGATGTAAAAATGAAAAAAACTTTATTAGCAGTTGGTGTAGCCGCTCTAGTTTCAACATCTGCAATGGCAGCTCAATACGGAGCAGCTGGTTGTGGTCTTGGATCAATGGTTTGGGAAAACAAAAATGGAATGGTTAACCAAATTTTAGCTGCAACAACAAACGGTACTTCTGGATCACAAACTTTTGGTATCACTACTGGTACTTCTAACTGTGATACAAAAGGAACAATGGCAAACGTAAAAGCTTACGTAGAAGCTAACCGCGTTGCTCTTGCTAACGATATCGCTCGTGGACAAGGTGAAACTCTTACAGCTTTAACTGAAGTTTATGGCTGTTCATATGACTCAACTGTTGGTTCAACTCTACAAAAAAATTACAAATCAATTTTCCCATCTGAAGCAGTATCAGCTGAAGAAATTACTACTACTTTAAACAAAGTTATGCCAGCTGCTTGTGGAAATATCTAATTTTCTAACAAAACTCAGAAGAGGAGTCTTAGGACTCCTCTTTTTATTTTCTCCTTTATTAAGTTTTGCAACGATTCAATATACGGAAGAAAATCTACATACTCATCCAAAATGGTTGAAGATGTATTACTATGACCAAAAGTTTTTTGGGATAGAAAGTAAAATTCAAAACGCTGAATTTTTTGTTGCCAGTGATCTAGAAAAAGCAAGAACGAATCCTCAATATGAAGCAAAAGAGTTTTTAAAACTCTACAAATTAAAAGATCCAATTCTTTGTAAATTTCCACTGCGTACAAAATTTGTAGCTAAAACTTTAAAACTTGAAGATTATCCCAGTGAAAAATGCGAAGAATGGAATAAATTTAAAACAAGAATTAATATGGGAAGCGCTAGTCTTGTTTTCTCCTCTTATTATGTCAATACTCCCGCATCAGCTTTTGGCCATACACTTTTAAAGCTAAATCAAAAAAAGACTCCGGGTGTTCCAAAAAGTGACCTATTAGACTACGGCCTAAATTATGCTGCTAATGTCGATGTGGATAATGCCATAATTTATGCCTTTAAAGGATTACTTGGCCAATTTAGTGGAAGCTATACTCTCATTCCCTATTACTACAAAATCCGAGAATACAATGATTATGAATCACGAGATCTTTGGGAATATGAACTTTCTATGACTCCTGATCAATTAGATAA
>CAYWBR010000003.1:0-2159 GCA_964456675.1 uncultured Bacteriovorax sp.
CTCAATAAATAATAACCCCATGGGTTCCTGATACATGATGGTTTCAATGTTTGCACTGTCTCGATACTGTTTTAAGCTTTCAACGAAAATTTCATCTTTGTCTTTAAATTCAGAATATAGTCCTGATTTATTCACACCTGTCGCAACTTCAATATCTTTTAAACTTGTGTCAGCAAAACCCTTCTTCCAAAATAATTGAAGAGATTTATCCAGGACATCTTCGCGTGTAAAATTTTTTATTCGGCCCATGTCATGAATTTTACTATAGAAAACCAATCGGTTCAATATTTTTCTTGCGCAATTTTTAAAAAGCTTTTATATTGAACCAATCGGTTCATTATAAAAGGAGCTAACTATGGGAAAATTTGCTGGAAAAAAGGTTTTAGTTACAGGTGGAAATTCAGGTATTGGTCTTGCGACTGCTAAGGCGTTTAAAAATGAAGGAGCTGAGGTCATCATAACTGCTAGTTCATTAGTATCTTATGAAAGAGCCGTGAAAGAATACGGAGCTCATTTTGACATAATTAAGGCAGATATTTCAAAAATATCAGAAGTCTCTAATTTATTAAAAGAGGTTAAAGAAAAGCATGGAAAAATAGATGTATTGTTTGCAAATGCAGGAATTGCTCATTTTAAACATACAAATGAAATCGATGAAGATTTCTATGATTCTCATTTTAATACTAATGTTAAAGGTCTCTATTTTACTGTTCAAAAATCATTGCCAATTTTAAATAAAGGAAGTGCAGTTATCTTAACTGCTTCAGTAGCTTCAATAAAAGGATTACAGGGTTCAAGTGTTTATTCTGCAACAAAAGCAGCGGTAAGAAGTTTCGCAAGAACATGGACCTTAGAAATTCCAACATCAGACGCTAGATTTAATGTAATTTCACCTGGTCCTATTGAAACTCCCATTTTTCAGAAGATGGGAATGAGTGATGAAGAAGCTAAAAAATTTGTTACTTCATTTGGCGAAACCTTACCTGCAAAGAGAGCAGGGACACCAGAAGAAATTGCATCAACAGTTTTATTTTTAGCTTCCGATGAAGCTAAGTTCATTTGTGGTGCTGAAATCTTTGCAGATGGTGGTTTTGGTCAGATTTAGTTCATTAAAAAGGAGGCTTTGGGCCTCCTCTTTACTCTATCAAGTTTATTCGCAACTATTTAAAGTGAATTCACATACATTTCCTACATTCCCATATAAAAAACTGATTGAATTATCGCTAATTTTTTTTGCATCACCTATTGATGAGTCAATAGAGGTAAAGATACCAGAATTTAATTTTTGTATTAAATCATCTTTGTCACCTAGATAGCAAAAAATAGTATCAGTGCAATTTATCTGTGAAAGTATAAACACATCTTTTTTTGAACATAATTTCTCATGACCATTAACTATAAGACAAGTTGTTGAATAAGCTTGAATAGAAAAGATGCTTAAAAAGATGAGAAAAAGTGATTTCATGAATACTCCTTATAATTTTGTTATAAGGAATTTCTTAATATTATAATTAATGATTGATTGGCAAGATTTCACACAGTTATTTTTGGGAGTGCTTTAAAATTGAGGTCTTAAATTAAGATGTAAATTAGAATTGGTTTACATCATATGATTAGTACGTATAGTAATTATGTCAAGGTGAAGCTGGTGAGAATCCAGCACTGTCCCGCAGCGGTAATTGGTGTAATTAGTATTGCACTCATAAGTCCGATCCCTTTTTATTAACACAATCCCGCGGAGGAATTATGAATCTCGAAACACGCCGAGAAATGGCACGCACTCGTCTCTACAAAGCAGTTTTCCCAGGTGAAACAAATCATTACGACACATTGTTTGGTGGAATGGCACTAAATTGGATGGATGAAATTGCTTTCATTGCTGCAACTCGATTCACAAGGCAAAAAGTTGTAACCGTTAGTACTGACAAGATTAATTTCAACACACCAATTCCTACAGGAAGCCTAGTAGAGCTTGACGCCAAAATTGGAATGGTAGGAAATTCAAGTATAGAAGTAATAGTGGATATCTTCACTGAAGATATGTATTCAGAAAAAAGAGAAAAGGCAGTAACTGGCAAATTTGTCTTGGTGGCGATAGATGACAATAAAAAAGCCACGAAAATAAAATTTTTTAACTAAAAAAAATGTTTCACGAGAGT
>CAYWBR010000003.1:2169-77579 GCA_964456675.1 uncultured Bacteriovorax sp.
TTGCCTTTGTTTGCACAAAAACCTCAATACTTTTTTAGCAGCAAAATATTACCGGGCCTTGCTTTCCAAATCCCCCCATTTAAATTTCAATAGTATTTCTAAAATGTCTGCTCTTGTTTTTATTTGGTTTCACGAAAATAAAATTTCTTAACTAAAAAAAATGTTTCACGAGAGTTCGTCCTGAAGTGAGCGATCGTGAAACATTCTATCTCTGTTTTAAATGCTTTTTAGTTAGTTGCCAAGGAGAATTGTCATAATTCAAAGCTTAAGGACTTCGTAAGATTTGCAAGTTATTGAAAAAAATAGTGTTTATTCTCGAGTCTAATGCTCAAGTTAATATTATTTAGTTCCGAAGAGGTAGGTTATGAAGGCAAGTTTTTTCGCCATTATTTTAATATTGTTTACTCTCATTTCATGTGGAAAGTCAGAGGGAACTAAGTCGGTAAAACTTAAAATAGTCTCTGCGGCGATGTTTTCATCAATTCCAAATGCTGGTGGAGTTCTCGTTGTTGGACGAACTTTAGATGATAAAAATAGTTTCTCTAAAGCAATTAGTTCAGATTCCGATTTAATTGATTTACCAAAAGGTACGTGGGAGTTTTTTGCCATTGCATGGGAAGGAGACGCGAATGCGATTCCAAATAAAAATTTAACTGGAGCCCATCGGTGTGGCTACAGTGGCATCGTGAATATTGATAAAGAAGATATGGCCGTAACTTTTAATATGTCACAAGTTGGCTGCTCTCAAGCAGTCTCAGATGGTACGTTTGTGGCCGATCCTGCATTGATGGTTGGTAATCAATTTAAATCCGTTAACTTTGTAGACTGTTCAATCATTCCTGGTTCATTGAGTTCTGGATCTTGTACAAGCACTGACAAGGGGCTTGGGAGATCAATGCGAATACGATACCCAGATGTAATGGAATTAAATGGTGTTAAAAAAGTAATTGGCGCGGGTCTTGTTTCTCGCTGTATCGATGAATCTTCTTATTACGGATCATATAGTTATTTAACTTTACCAATAGGAACTGGGAATAATGGATTTGTTGAATTTTTGATTGAGTCTTATGAAGGTACAAGTTGCACAGGGGCAGTTAAAGTTTCAAGTTATTCTCACAATAATTCAGGTAGTGATCGCGCTCAATTATTTGATAATGGCTATGTTCATTATTTATTTTTTCCGCATTATAGTCCATTTGGAAGTTTGGGTTATGATGATTCAACATTTTCTGGAAATGTTGTTTTTAATTCTTGCCATAAACTCACAATTAAACTTAAAGACTTAAATGCAAATCTAATCAATGCAAATCAAAACATATCATTGAGTGTTAACGCAACTTACCCTTCGAAAATATTGTTTTTTCCAAATAACTCTTGCACCTTAGGAACAGGTATCTTGTACCCCACCGTGCAAATCGCACAAGGTGCTAGTACTGTGGATGTTTATTTTAAAGCTTTTTCAAACTCAATAGGGATTGATGTAAATGCTTACTCTTTGGGGTTTGGCTTTAATTATTCTAAGAGCGTTAATATTGCATCTTTTAATTATGCAACTTTAACAGTAACACAATTAAAAGAAATTTCAGAAGTTGCAAATGGAAGTTCCTCGATTATGCCTGCGCATACTTTATTGACGGCTGGAAGCGTAGTCATATTACGATATGACAACATCATTTCAAAAATTAATGTAATTAGTATTGATGTTTCATCTATTAACTTTACAGCTGAAACTTTTGATTATTCCACTGGTTCTTTAGTAACTTCTGTTACAAGTTCATTTCTTGATACAGCTATGAATGAAATTTGTGATTTGACCAACGCAACCTGCAACGTCGCCACTTACACAGGCTCGGATGTCGGTTATCACTTGATATATAACTCTGTTAATAATCTCGGAGTCTATGCAGCAGGATCAGACCGCTCATTGTTTTATCTTCAATAATTTTCTTGAAACTCATGTAGATTCAGGTACTTGACGCCGCACCCTGTCGGGTGATTTCTTTTATTTTTCCGTCATAACATTGACAGGCATTTAATCCATACCATCTTATGCAGTGAAATTAATGTATTAATGAGTAGGAAAAAATCATGGCAAATGAAAATGTAAATGAAGTAGAAAAAGAAGAAATCACGACACAAGAAAGTGAAGCAAAAGATGTAATTGAAGAGGAAGTATTAAACCATCAAGCACCTAAAGCAGAAGAAGATTTTAAAGCAAAGTATTATTACTTAGCTGCTGAAATTGAAAATATGAGAAGACGTTTTCAAAAAGAAAAAGAAGACACTATTAAATATGGTTCTACAAAAATCTTAGAATCGCTAGTTTCTGTACTTGATAATTTTGATCTAACAGTTAATGCGATTAAAGCAGATCAGGATGAAAAAATGAAAAACATCGCAATTGGAATTGATATGGTAAGAAACCAATTCCTAGATGTTTTAAAGCAAAATGGTTTATCTCCGATCGAAGCATTTGGTAAGCAATTTGATCCTAATTTTCACGAAGCCATGGGACAAAAAGCTGATCCAGAAAAAAAAGATGAAGAGATCATTGCGGAATTCCAAAAAGGTTACATCTTAAATGGGAGAGTAATCAGGGCTTCAAAAGTAATGATTGCTAAAAATTAAAATAAAAACGAATTAAATTAATAAAGGAGAAATGTATGGGGAAAATTATTGGTATCGATTTAGGAACAACAAATTCATGTGTGGCCGTAATGGAAAACGGATCTTACAAAATTATTGCTAACCAAGAAGGGCACAATACAACTCCTTCAATCATTGGTTACTCAAACAATGGCGAAGTACTTGTTGGTCAAGTTGCAAAAAGACAAGCGGTTACTAACCCAAAGAAAACTCTTTTTGGTATCAAAAGATTAATTGGTAGAAAGAAGACAGATAAAGAAGCAGAGAAACTTTCTCATGTTGCTCCTTTCGAAATCATGGCCAATAAGAATGGTGATGCATGGGTAAAGGTAGACGGAAAAGAAATGGCACCAGCTGAAATCTCAGCAAAAGTTTTAGAGAAACTTAAAAAAGCAGCTGAAGATTATTTAGGTAAACCTGTTTCTGAAGCAGTTATCACTGTTCCTGCTTACTTTAACGACGCTCAAAGACAAGCTACAAAAGATGCAGGTCGTATTGCAGGTCTTGATGTAAAACGTATTATCAACGAGCCAACAGCTGCAGCACTTGCTTACGGGATGGATACGAAGAAAGATAAAAACATCGCGGTATTTGACCTTGGTGGTGGTACATTCGATATTTCAATTCTTGAAATTACTTCAGACGGTGTATTTGAAGTAAAAGCTACTAACGGTGATACATTCTTAGGTGGTGAAAACTTTGATGAAGAAATCATCAACTGGATGGCTGATGAATTTAAAAAAGAGCACAATATCGATCTTCGTAACGATACAATGGCACTTCAGCGTCTTAAAGAAGCAGCTGAAAAAGCAAAGCATGAGTTATCAAATGTAACTCAAACAGATATTAATCTTCCGTTCATCACTGCAGATGCAACAGGTCCCAAGCACTTAAACTTACCAATTACTCGTGGAAAGTTTGAGCAATTAATTGCTAAGTATATCGATGGATTAGTCACTCCATGTGAAACATGTATTAAAGATTCAGGATTATCGAAAGCTGAAATCCATGAAGTAGTGTTGGTTGGTGGGTCGACAAGAATTCCAGCAATCGTAGAAAAAGTTAAACAAATTTTCGGCAAAGAACCTTCGAAAGGTGTTAACCCAGATGAAGTAGTTGCAGCCGGTGCAGCTATTCAAGGTGGAGTACTTGCAGGAGACGTTAAAGACGTTCTTCTTCTAGATGTAACTCCATTATCACTTGGTATTGAAACTCTTGGTGGTGTATTTACAAAAATCATCGAAAAAAATACAACAATTCCTTCAAAGAAATCTCAAGTGTTCTCAACGGCAGTTGATAATCAACCAGCGGTTTCGATTCACGTTCTTCAAGGAGAAAGAGAATTTGCAAAAGATAACAAAACTCTTGGTAAATTTGATCTTCAAGGTATTGCTCCAGCTCCGCGTGGGATTCCTCAAATTGAAGTAACTTTTGATATCGACGCAAACGGTATCGTTCACGTATCAGCTCTTGATAAAGCAACTGGTAAGTCTCAAGACATCAGAATTACTGGTGGATCAGGATTAACAGAAGAAGAAATCCAAAGAATGGTAAAAGACGCTGAAGCAAATCGCGCAGCAGATTCTGCTCGTCGTGAAATAGTAGATGCTAAGAACAACTTAGATTCTATGATTTTTGCTACAGAAAAAGCACTTAAAGAAGGTGAAGGTAAGATTTCTGCTCAATCAAAAACAGAAGTTGAAGCAGCACTTACTGAAGCAAAAGCAAAACTTTCAAGCGAATCAGCTGATGAATTAAAAGCTGCTCTTGAAAGATTACAAAATGCTTCACATAAAGTAGCTACAGAAATGTATCAGCAAGGTGCTCAGCCTGGTGCAGGTGAAGCTCCTGGAGCCGATGCAAATCAAGGCAACACAGGTGCAGATAATACAAAGAAAAATGATGATGGTGTTGTAGACGCAGATTATAAAGAAGTTTAATAAGATAATTATTTTAAGGATCGCTCTTTTACAAAGAATTGAAAGGTCTCTCCCTAGTGAGGGACCTTTTACGTTAAATATGTGAGATAAAGATGAGTACAAAACGTGATTACTATGAAGTCTTGGGTGTGACAAAGACAACAGGTAAAGATGAAATAAAAAAAGCTTATAGAAAACTTGCTATGCAGTTTCATCCGGATAAAAATCCTGGCAATAAGGAAGCTGAAGCAAAATTCAAAGAAGCATCTGAAGCAGCGGAAGTACTTTTGGATGATCAAAAGAAAGCTCGCTACGATCAATTTGGACATGCTGGACTTGATGGATCAGGCGGTTTTGGAGGCGGTGGTTTCCAAGGTGGTTTTAATGGTGACTTCCAAGATCTAGGTGATATTTTTGGTGATATTTTTGGAGATTTTTTAGGTGGCCAAGGAGGTAGACGCAGAGGTGGAAGAAGATCTCAAGGTCGTCCAGGGGATGACCTGCAAATGAACTTAGAGGTTGATTTCGCTGAGGCTGCCTTTGGTGCAGAAAAAACAATATCTATAACTAAAAATGTCCAATGTGAAACATGTCATGGTTCTGGCGCAAAAGCGGGCTCAACTCCACAAACTTGTGACTATTGCCACGGTCATGGAGAAGTTAGACGCCAGCAAGGATTTTTTACGGTTTCTTCAACTTGTCCGAAATGTAATGGTTCTGGGCAAATGATTAAAGATCCATGTGGTACTTGCAACGGGCAAGGGAGAAAGAAAAAGAATGTCGAACTCATGGTTAAAGTTCCCGCAGGTATTGATGAAGGACAGAGATTAAAACTGTCCAATGAAGGAGATTCTGGGGCAAACGGTGGCGCAAATGGGGATCTATACGTCATGATTCGCATTAAAAAGCACGATATTTTTGAGCGAGATGGATTCGATGTATTGTGTACTGTACCGATTTCTTTTTCACAAGCGGCTTTAGGTGATGATATTGAAGTACCGACACTTCAAGGAAAAGTTCAAATGAAGATCCCTGCTGGTACGCAAGCCGGGATTAAAATGCGCTTAAAGGGAAAAGGAATGAATCGACTTGGCTCTTATGGGCAAGGGGATCAAATAGTCACTATTCATGTCGAAACTCCTACGAAATTATCTAGTGAACAAAAAGATCTTTTTAAACGATTGCAAGAAATTGAATCAAGTTCAAATCCAATGAGTCGTGGATTTTTTGATAAAGTTAAAGATCTTTTCCAATAAAATAGGATAGTAAGCCCTCTCTTTGAAGAGGGCTTTTTTTATGAATAAATTAAAGTCGCTCTATATACATTTTCCTTTTTGTCGTCATCTTTGCAACTACTGTGATTTTTTTAAAAGCGTTCCATCAGATTTAAGTTCTTCGCGTTTGAAGTTTCAGGATTCATTTTCTGAAATGTTTTTATTGCAAAAGAAACTCATGTCAAAATATCAATATGTTTGGGATAAACTAGATACTATTTATATTGGTGGAGGAACCCCCTCTTTGTGGGGAGAGGACGGTGCCAATTTTTTATCTAATTTTTTGAAGAATGAAAATTTAGAATTAAACGAGCGATATGAATTTACACTAGAAGTTAACCCCGGATCGTGGGATGAATCATCTTTGCTAGCGTGGAAGCGTGCAGGTGTTAATCGATTTAGCCTGGGAATACAATCGTTAGATGAGCGATTTATAAAATTATTAGATAGAGTACATAATCTCCAAGATGTTCATGATACGTTACTTCAATTTAAAAAAATGCAAATGAATTTTTCCGTAGATTTTATGTTGGGACTACCACACTCCGAGAAACTTCGTAGAGATGTAATTTCAGAGTTGGAGAAAATTTTATCCTACTCACCTAAACATATTAGTTTATATATTTTGACGACTAAAAGTAATTATATTCATAACGATAAACTCCCGAGCGAGGAATGGATTGAAAAAGAGTATTTAACGGTATCTGAATTTCTTAGGGATAAAGGATTTGTACATTATGAGGTTTCAAATTTTGCCTTAAAGGGATTTGAATCTTTACATAATTTTAAATATTGGGAGAGTCAAAGCACTGGTGCTATTGGGCCATCGGCAACAGGATTGTTAAGTGAGGTAAATATTAGGTATAAATGGAAGCCGCATCAAATTGCATTTGAAACTGAGCAGTTAACTGAGGAAAATTTTCTTCTAGAAAAAATATATATGGCATTAAGAACAGATAGAGGTTTTGATTTTGTTAATTTTCCAAAAGATAAGATAGAAAAAATTTTGCACAACTGGAGCGTGCAAGGGGTTGGGACAATGGACAAGTCCCATTTTGTTCTCAATCCCCGTGGTTACTTGATTCTAGACTCTCTCATGGACCAACTTTTTAGTGAAGGCGTTTTATGAAATTACAGCCCTTCATAAAATCGATAGAATAATTCTTCAACTTCTTTATATATTTCAGGTACTTTTTCATATCGTGGAATTTTTTGTTTTCCGATTTCAATTGCCAGCGCTTTCGTTTTATTTTTCCAATAATAAAAATCAGCACTATTTCCTTTGGCAACATAGATAGTTGTAGATATTTGGCCATGTTTATAATTATTAGATCTACTCATTTCAGAAACAATATTCTCAAAAAATGGTATCTCGTTAGTATCAGGAGATTTTGTTGTGAATCCCCATGGGTACATGACCATTTGTCCAAATGCATGGATATCTAAAGAGGCATAAAATTTTTCATTCGTCGTAAATGCGATTAAGCTATCAATGATTCCAACTCTATTTTGTAAATTTTCACTTTCTGGCCATGGGTAAGCTCTATTAGGATCTCGCATAGATACGTAGCGCTCTCTTTTTTCATAACTATCGGGACTAACTACTGGAATGAAATAAATCCATTTGTCCTTGAGAGCATTTTTTAGCCTAGTATCTAATGTGGAATTTTTAAGAATATAATCAATATGTCTTAAGAGTATTTCTACGGTAATAATTTCATCACCATGTGTTGCTGCCGTGATTAAAATTTTTTTGCTATCTACAGCCTTTTCAGAGCCTGCTGGCTTTAAAAGATAAGCAACGAGTGGGCGCTTGCCTGCGCTTATACCATATTGTATTTTAGAGAATAGTCCATTTGATGGCGCAATATATTTATCAATAGTAGTTATAACATCATCATAGCTTTTGTATTCGTTAACAAATTTTTCAGATTTTAAATAGTCATTAACATCGTTAGACATTAATTTAAATTTTAGCTGAAAACGTTTGGTTATATCTGTAAACCAAGTCTGCTTATCCTTTAACACGTAGATTGTATATATATTATCTTCTCTGTTAACAATTTCGGCGTTTTGTGAAATAGCATCAAGCTGATGCGTTGTTGGGGCAGTTATTTTGTAGGATAAAATTACTTCTGCATTAATTGAAATAAATGAAACTAGTAAACCTAAAAATTGAATAAATCCCATTGCCGCATATTCCTTTTTAAAATAATCCCAAGCCATAACTTCTTAAACTCAACATATTTGAAAATAAGTGACTAAAAAAAAGACGGCACAATATAATTAGTAAAAATTATATGCTTTTAACAATGACTAAGTAAAGAAATGTACGATGAATAAAATTTTAACCAAGGAAAAACTATGAAATTATTAATCGTGATTTTTACATTGTTTACGTTAAGTTCAACTTTTGCACAAACTATTTCAGCAAAAGCATTAGTGGGTATTGATTCAAGAATCGAAATGCAAAAAAATGATTTAAACAAAAAATTAAATAACTTTGACACCGACGATATTACAGAAGGGAAAATTGTTGCAACAATGGTAAATGAAATTGAATTTAGAATTAAGCAGGCAGAAAAAGAATTGGCCAAAATCGAATCAGATAATGAACTAACAGAAGAAAATGTTGCAAAAATAAATGCAATATTGGATGAGTCTGAAAAATTGATTGAAGAAATTTAGAAATTAGAAAAATAATAGAGTACATAGCTCGATTAAATGTGCAAAGCCCCAAATTAATTGGGGCTTTTTTTGATAAAAAAAGGCTAATTAATTAAATTTATTGATATCGTTTTGACACTTTATTAGACGGAAAAACATACCTCTGTCGATTATTTTGACACCTTAAGAGACAATTAAATGGGAAATCAATAGGATTGTGAGCTCGATATTTGGCATCGAATCTGCAATATAAATTCCAAGTTTGATGGACAAATGAAACAATCAAAGGGGATATTATTATGAAAAAATTAGTAACACTTTTAGCACTTACAACAGTACTTTCAACAAACGCTGCTTTAACAGGAACACTACTACTACAAGGTGTTGTGACAAAAAAATTAAGTATCCTTGTAACACCTGCTGCGGTTGCAAGCTCACTTGATCTTACTCAAACACAAACGGATTTAGTCGTTGCTTCAGTAAATGAAAAATCAAACTCAAATACTGGGTATAAGGTAAATGTAAAATCATTAAACCTTGGAAAACTTAAAAGAGCAGGTGGAACTGAGGTTTTTAACTATACATTAAAATATGGTTCAACTGCAGTAAATTTAAGTACAGCAACCGGCCAAACATTCAACAATGCTGGTGCCTCTGTAGCAAACGTTAACCGTGATGTTAAAATTTCATACACTGGGGCAGCAGAAGAAAGCTTAGTTGAAGGTACATATGCTGATACAGTAACATTCGAAATTTCAGCAATTTAATAAGTTCGCAAAAATTCGTATGCAACCGGCCCCACTGATGTGGGGCTTTTTATTTTAAAGTGTTTTGGTCAGATATCCGATAAGAACAACATGGATAATAAGTTATTTTTACCATTTGTTTTATTACTATTTTGTGTTTCTACAAGTGCCGGAGAAAGTGGAAGTTTCATTCTAAAAGCGATCGTTCGACCGAAGTTGACTCTAAGTCTTGAGCGGACAAAAGTTCTAAACAAACGGTCTGTTATTAGCCTTATTGCTAGATCAAATACTTATAAAATAGAAAATTATCAACAGGTGGAAATCGAAAATCCATTGGGCCTAGAATTATTTACTGAGGTAATAGAGATAGATGGCAATTCCGCTCAAAAAGAATATCGTGTTACTGTGGAAAATAAGTCAAATATGAAAATAAAAAATCCATTTTTCACAGTTAAAATTAGTGCTAATTAATCAGATTGAATTATAATAAAGAGAAACTTGGAGGTTCAAGGAATGAAGCTCGCTATCACTTTTATTGTTCTATTTATTTCTTTCTCAATTTTTGCCTTTAAATTTTCTCCGATGTCTCAAACATTAGTTCCAGGTAAAGACAAGAACTCTGTTTTTGTCATCGAAAATGATTCAAATGAACCGATAGCAATCCAAATGAGTATTGCCAGAAGATCAATGGAATTAACAGGCAAAGAAATACAAACTGAAGACAAAGAATCAATCACTCTTTATCCAGATCAATTAATCGTTCCCCCGGGAGAAAAACGATCAGTTAAGGTGACTTGGAATGGAGGAGATAAAGCTAAGCTTGTCGCGGAACAAGCTTTTAGAGTAATTGCAGAGCAATTGCCTATAGATATAGCCAAAAATAAGAAAAAAGGAGCAAATATAAAAGTTCTTTTACGTTATGTTGCTGCGTTTTATGTGGCAAATGATGATTTTGAGTCGAAGGTTGAAGTAAAATCGATAGAATCAAATAAAAATGAAGTAAAATTTACCTTAGAAAACTCAGGAAAACTCCACCAAGTTTTAACTAAACTAACGTTGAGTTTTAAATTGAATGATAAAACAATTGAAATTCCGAGTGAGATGTTAAAAGGAATGTCAGGGGAAAACATTTTGGCCAATAGTAAAAGAGAATTTGTATTTTCAAATAAAGATGTTTTTTCGCAAATTAAGCCTGATCAAAAAGTGATAATAAATTTTGAGAAAGAGTAGTTGTATAAAAAATTCATTTTTACAAGTTCTTTTTTTACTAGGTGGCCTCTCGGTTAGCATGAATAGTATGGCCATAGAAGACTCTAGTGAAGATCTTTATAAAAAAGTATTCGGCCAAAAAACAGACGAAAAAGAAGTTCAAGCAAGTGCTGTGTTTGAAGATCGAATTATTGGAGAATTGCGTGTTAGGGCAAAAGGAAAAAGTTTAATTTCAATTAAACGAGATGATTTAATATTGGCAATAAGTACTTTTGTCCATGATGAAAAAATAGAACTTTTAAAAAAAATGTCTGAAGATATTAATCCTAGCGATATGCCGTTTACGACTAACTATCAGTCTAATGATCTAATACTTGATTTAGATATACCTGATAACTGGATTAAACCCATAGAGCAGAGTTTTTTAGATGATTTTATCCCGTATTATTCAAAGAAAGCAGTAGCACCAGCTCCGTATTCAATGCAATTAAATTATAAAGCAGAGTATATATATCAATCGAATCGTACTGAGAATAATAGCATCCAGGGTGTTGTAGATAGTTCAATTTTTTTGAATAAATTCGTTGTTGATAATAGTGTGACATATCAAGAGCAAAGGTCTAAAAATTGGTACAGAGAAAATACTGTATTAACCTACGATTTTCAAGACCGACTAACTCGGCTACAAGCCGGAGATGTAGTAAATAACACGATCGGATTTTTACAATCGAAAAATATTGGTGGAGGATCATTGTATCGAGATTTTTCACTTAATCCATATCGCGTTTCATATCCTACATCACGATTTGATTTTACGATTACAAAACGCTCGCTAGTAAGAACATATGTAAATAATTTATTAATTAAATCTGAATATCTCAATCCAGGTAAGCATACGCTCAAAGATATACCTCTTAACAACGGAGTGAACAAAATACTGGTGGAAATTGAAGATGAATTTGGAGAAAAAAAAATTTTAACTTTTAATGAAGCAAACTCTCAGGATCTTTTAGCAAGAGGCCAGAGTAGATTTGATTTTACGGCAGGTAAAGTGTCGAGAGATCTAGACGACAAAAAAGATTATAATGCGTACAAAGACGTCTTTTATTCAACTTTTTATCAGTATGGGCACCGTAAAAATTTAACAGTTGCTGCATATACACAGGGGCTTGGTAAATTTTCGCTTTATGGAGCCCAATCGTTACTTGCCACAAAAAGAGGAAATCTAATATTTGATCTAGCTAAAAGCAAAAATGAAGATTTCAGCGGCATCGCCTCAAGGTTAACTTATCAGTTAAATCTTTTTGGCCCTTATTGGTATGACAGCCATACTTTTTCGGCCCGATTAGAAAACAGAGCTGAAAAATTTAATGAAACAGAAGTGAAAAGCATTAACTTTTTTGATCTTTTAACGAATTTATCTTACTCGATTCCCATTTATGATGCATTAAACGCTTCTTTCGGTGCGAATTATTCAAAAAGTAGGATCCTTAATTTAAGTGATAAATGGGGGGGGGATTTTTCATTAAGTGCTAAAATCGGTAATGATGCAACTTTGACTTTTTCGTATGCGAGGTCTCGTGACGAGTCTAAAAGATGGCAAACATTATCCTATGCATTTATCAATTTTAATATACCAGAGCATTCAACTTATGTTTCGGGTTTTTACGATCATCAATCAAATACACAACGAATTACAGCCATTCATGATACCGGAAAACGCATAAACGATGTGAAGATTGCAGCAATCGCAGAGCAGGATACTGCAAATAAGCAAGCCTCACTTGATACAACATACAACTCACAATTGATAGATCTCGGCCTAAGAATAGAACATGCTAAACGAAAAGGAAGCGATAGTTACTATCGGGCCATACCTAGAATCCTTGGGGGAATTAGTTTGGTTTATGATAAAGAAAATCTTGGGGGAACAATTACTCGTCCAATAAATGGAAGCTTTGCAATTTTTAAATCACATAAAGATTTTAAAGATCAATCTTTTGGAATCCGCTCTTATGGAAATGAAACGGAATCAAAAACAGGACTGTTTGACGAAGCCCTCCTCACTGGTCTTACGCCATATCAATATAGACAAGTGCAGTTAGACCCAACTTATTTAGATCCTGGGTACTCTCTTGGTCAAGAGAGCTTTGTGCTATTGCCCCGCTATAAAAGTGGACATTTATTTATCGTGGGCGAGGCTGGGCAAGTTGCATTACGTGGATTTTTTGTCGATAGTAAAAAAAATCCACTTGTTTATAAAGTAGGATATTTGATTGAGTCCGATAATCGTGAAAAAATAATTCCATTTTTTACAAATAAAAATGGGCAAGTTTTAATCGAGGGTGTTGCGCCTAAAAAGTATAAAATTCAAATTGAGGAATTTGGTGAGCATGAAATTGATTTGACCGGAAAGAAGGGATTTGTTGATTTTGGAAATATGGCAATTTTAAATAAAAGAGAATCGCTGTAAATGTTGCTTTTAAGTAAGCTCAAGAGGACGTAATGAAATCATTAATTTTTTTATTTTGTATTTCGCTTACATTTTTTAAAACATTTGCATGTGATTATGATCTAGATGTTCCAGCACTTTACTATACTTTAACGAGTAGTTCGGCCATTGAACCTCGCACTCTGCAATTGTCGAGAAATGATAATGGTGGAAATTGTAAAAATTTCTTTTTAGGTTTTACCCGAGGATGGGCTCCGACGTATAATCGTTATGCCACTAATCTTTGGAATGGAAACCGTATTTATTACAATTTGTATAATAATGCTGGTGGTACAATGGTTCTAAAAAATCCAAGCGATATTACTTCAGACAATGATGTAATTATGGGGCAAATAAATAAATATCAAGTATTAGATTTAACGTACTATTTTCAAATTAGTCCATATACCAGTGCCACTCTTCCTCGCTCCGGCACCTATGTCGATTACGTTCAGATTCAAGCTTATTCCGGTAAATGGTGGGCAATTAATGGTTATGAAGGTTACCAAAATTTATATATTCAGATATATGTACCAAAACTCTCAGCCTTGTCATTAGTGGATACGGGGGCAACTTTTGACCATGGCGATACAAATCAAATTTTAGACTTTGATGAATTAGAGGCAAATGAACAATTGTCATTTGATCTTTTGATTGTAAGTAATGCTGGTTATCAAGTTACATTTTCAAGTAGCAATAATGGTGTGCTGAAAAATACTGCGGTGACTTCTGGGGATAATACAATTCAGTATGATTTATTTGTGAACAACTCATTGAAGTCAATCACTAGTCCTGTCGTTGTTGCCTCTGGGAGTGGTTCAACTTTATCAAGTGGGCAACGACTTCCCGTTAGAGTAAAAATCAAATCAGTGGGCAATAAAGAACCTGGAACCTATCGAGATTATATAACCATCACGACCACAACTACTGAGTAAATCTTAAAATTGATTTCTGCAGAAAACTCCTTTTAAGCTCATTTGATTTCGATTAAAATAGAACAATCTTTAGGAGCAAAATTATGTCAAAGCAGATTTGTCTAACGGGCATTAAGCCAACTGGAATGCCTCATTTAGGTAATTATATTGGAGCTATCAAACCGGCAATAGAAATGGCCAATACCGGTGATTTTGATTCTTTTTATTTTATTGCAGATTATCACTCATTAATTGGTGTCCATAAGGCTCACGATTTAAAAAATTATACTTATGATGTAGCAGCGTCATGGCTTGCAATGGGTCTAGATCCTGCAAAAGTTACTTTGTATCGTCAAAGCGATATCCCTGAAATTTTAGAATTAAATTGGATATTATCGTGCTTTACGGTCAAAGGATTGATGAACCGAGCGCATGCTTACAAAGCCTTGGTTCAAGACAATGAAAGCAATGATAGAGATCAAGATCATGGTGTAAATATGGGGCTATTTACTTATCCAATATTGATGGCAGCAGATATTCTATTTTTAAAATCGAATGTAGTCCCTGTAGGAGCAGATCAAGTCCAGCATATAGAAATCGCTCGTGATATTGCTCAAAATTTCAACCACAACTACGGTGATAAATTTGTGTTACCAAAAGCTATTGTCAGAAAAGATGCAAAACTTATGGTTGGCTTAGATGGCAGAAAAATGAGTAAGAGCTATAATAATCATATTCCATTATTTTCTAGTTCTAAGGATTTGAAAAAATTAATTAACAAAATTACAACTGATTCAAGCGATCCTACAACTCCGAAAAACCCAGATGAATCCCTTATCTTTGAAATTTTTTCTGAATTTGCTAGCACAAATGAGACACAATCTCTACGCGAGTGGTACTTGCGTGGAATTGGTTGGGGTGAAGCTAAAATGGAGTTGCATCGAGTATTAGAGAATAAACTGCAACAACCTAGAGAACTATATACAGAGTTGATGAGTGACAGATCAAAAATTGATCAAATATTAAAGGATGGAGCAGAGAAGGTTCGTCCACGTGCTCAAGAGTTTTTAAGAGAAATTAAACAGACCATTGGAGTTCTTTAGTGAATATTTATAAGACATTATTTGTTTGGCTAATTTTAGGCATTTTTAATTATGTAAATGCTGAAGGTGTAGTTGTTTTGGATGGTGAATCTGGGATGACTGAGACTAAAAGTGAAGCTTCTGACACCGTTGAAGTAACTACGACAAGTAATGATGGGAAACTAATTTTAAATGAAAATTCAAAGTTGGGTGGTGATGTGTCGGTAACTTTGCCGGCAAGCTCTGAACCAGTAAATCAGCAACAATCAGTTACAGATGAAAAAGTAGAAGTGTTCACTCCTAATCCAAGTCCAGTACTGATTGATTCAATGGAAAAGCGGCGTTTTGGTTTTGATAATTATATACCATCTTATGTTCAAGTCTATTCTGGTCGTTTAAATACAAGTCTAAATAAAACATCATCTTCATTAACAAAAGGCATTGATGTTTTTGGATTTGGCATTGCTAATGCGATAAATAATAAATGGCAAGCAGTTATGGCCATTGAGATTGGGCAATCAAAAAATGAAAAAAACGCATCTAAAAATATAGTGATTTATCAGGTAAAACTTGGCGCAGAATACGGACAAGAATTATTTGTGACACAAAAAATAAAATTATTGATTTTAGGATCTGTGACGTTTGGTGATTTTAATTTACGAAGTGTCGCAAATGAAAATATTAGTTCGGTGACATTAAACAAGTATGGAGAGGGGGCCCTAGTTGGTCTTCATCCCGGATTGGGAGTACGCTTTCCTGTTGGCAATTTTTTTCATTTAGATACCATGGCACTTCGTCCAATGTACCTGGGAAATAAGCGTAAAAATTTGGGTGGTTTTGAATACTTACTGCGTTTTGCCATTCCATGGTAGGTTCTTTTTAAAATCCACTGAGTAAAAATGACAGACCCTACTAGTCATAACGTTTTTCTCAAAGTACAAGGACTTTAGCATTTATAACATTTGCGCGTTTTTTCGTTCGATGAAGCTTTTTTGCGTCTTTTAAGTAAGGTTTGAAGTTTCACGGAAGTTTTGTCGGTGAGAAAACTTGAAACTAAAATCATTAACAGACGAGGTAAAAAGTGACATTTCAAGAATTGCCACTCAAAGAGACATTATTAAAGGCCATCACAGAACGTGGCTACACTGAACCAACTGAAATTCAAGCAGAAGCCATTCCTGTTCTTGCAACAGAATCAATTGATTTTGTTGGACAAGCGCAAACAGGTACGGGGAAGACCGCTGCATTTGTTCTTCCACTTTTAAATCACATTGATCCAAATGGAAAAGATATACAAGCTTTGATTCTTTCTCCAACAAGAGAGCTTGCAAATCAAATTTGTGAAGAAATTAAAAAGTTCACAAAATATGAAAAAATTAAAACAGTAGCAGTTTATGGTGGTGTATCAATCGAAGGGCAAATAAAAGATCTTCGTCGTGGCAGACCACAAATTGTTGTAGGAACGCCAGGGCGAGTTCTAGATTTAATTGACCGAGATATTCTTATCTTGGATCAAGCAAAATTTGCAGTATTAGATGAAGCAGATGAAATGCTAGATATGGGATTTATTGATGACGTTCAAACAATTCTTTCTAATTTCTCAGAAGAAAGAAAAACTTGGATGTTCTCAGCTACAATGCCAGGACCAATTTTAAATCTAATTAATCAATATTTAAAAGATCCAAAAATTATTAAAATTAGAAAGAAGACACTTTCTAATGAATCAATCGTGCAAAAGCATTTTGTTGTTCGTCCAGAGCATATGACTGAAGCTGTTTGTCGTATATTAGATTCTTTAGAAGATTATTACGGAATGATTTTCTGTCGTACTAAAGTAGATGCTAAATCTCTTGCAGATGAATTGAACTCTCGTGGATATCCTTCAGATTCACTTCATGGTGATATGTCACAACAGCAACGTGATATTACAATGAGAAATTTCAAGCAAAAGAAAATTAATATGCTTGTTTGTACTGACGTTGCGGCACGTGGAATTGACGTGGATAACCTTACTCACGTTATTAACTACGGACTACCACAAGATATAGAAGCATATGTTCACCGTATTGGTAGAACAGGGCGTGCTGGTCAAAATGGTACAGCTTTAACAATTATTGAACCAGTTGAACGTAGAAAATTGGGTGCCATTGAAAACATTACTAAAGCTAAAATTGAAAAATCGTTACTTCCTACTGCAGAAGAACTTAAGGAAGTATTAGTTCGTAAAGAATTAAAACAAATTGATCAATGGATTTCAGAAGCTCTTGAAACAGATAGAGAATCTGATCTTGGCTTTAAAGTATTCGCAGAAAAATTTAATGATTTATCAAAAGAAGACTTTTTAAAAGTTGTTTATGGACATTTATTTAAAACTCAATTTGATCGTTACAATAAGTCTCCAAGCCTAGAAATTAAAGAAAGAAGACCATTTGAAAGAGGACAGCGTGATGGAGCTCGTGATAGTCGCGGCTTTGAAAGCCGTCCATCTGCAAACGCAAACGGAAATGTACGTTTCTTTGTAAACGTTGGTCGTGAGCATGGTTTAGATTTAAGAGGACTACTAGATTCTATTTCTAGCTTTGCTAATATCGACCAAAAATTAATTCGCAATGTTGACTTAAAGCAATCATTTTCGTTCTTAGAAGTGCCTGAGCAATACTCTGATGCAATATTAAGTATTCGCGGGGCCTTTGTCGGGGACAGAACAGTTCGTTTTGAAGTTACTAAAAATACCGGAGCTGGTGGCCATGGTGGAGGCGGAGGTTTCCGTCGTGATTCAAGAGGTGGCGGCGAAGGTCGTGGGAATAGAGAATTTCGCGATAGAAGACCATCTGGGGGGAGTTTCAGAGAGCGTTCGTTTCGTGGAAATGGTGGGAATAACTAATTTAATAAAATGTACCGTTCATCTCTAGATTAAATAAAAGAAGGCTCCTATGATATTATACAATAATCATAGGGGCTTTTTTTTTGAGAACAAGGTTATGAATAAAAAGGTTGTTTTTTTTACAGGTGGAGGTAGCGGCGGGCACGTCATGCCGGCACTAACACTCATTCAAACGTTGAAGAATCACGAGATAGAGATTCGCTATATTGGTGGATATAATTCAATTGAAAGTGAATTAGTTAAGCCCTTTTCCATAAAATATTACCCAATATATAATGGAAAATTAAGAAGATATTTGTCTCTAGAGAACTTAAAAGATTTTTTTAAAGTATGGATTGGAATACTCCAAGCATTTATTTTATTAATAAAATATTCTCGTCGTCATACGCTCGTATTTTCTACTGGTGGTTTTGTATCGCTGCCAGTGGTAATAGCTGCTTGGATGCAGCGGAAATGTATTTATGTCCATGAACAAACTTCTCGTGTTGGATTGGCAAATAAAATTGCAAGTATTTTTGCGAAAAAAATTTTTGTATCTTTTGAAGAGTCTTTAGCATTTTTTCCACCAGGTAAAACCTTTTATTCTGGATACCCACTACGCAATGAATGTTTTTCTCAAGATGTTCGAGACGTCGTTATAAATGGAAAATCTCTATTGCAAATCAATAAGCCAATTCTTTTTGTTACTGGTGGAGGAAATGGTTCTTTTCTTCTAAATGAATTAATAAAAAGTAATTTGTCATTACTATCAGAAAAGTATTTTATTATTCATCAAGTAGGGAAGAAATTTGAACTGGAATATTCCAAATTCAATAGTGACAATTACCAATCGATGGCTTTTGTAGGTTCCGAAATAATTGATATATATAAATTAGCAAAAGTTATAATTTCTCGTGCGGGAGCGGGGACCGTTGCAGAATTATTAGCGATTGGCAAAAAAACAATTTTCATTCCTTTAAAAATTGCTCAAAAAAATGAACAATACCATAATGCAATGGCAGCTAAAAACAAGCTAGGTTCTATTGTAATTCAAGAGGACGAATTAAATGATGCCGTTTTATGGAATGCAGTTGAGTCACTCTCAAATTCAAAATCAAATAACGTTACTGATGTTAAAAATGGAAGTGACTATTTAAAAAATGAAATAATTATTTTTACTCAATTGTGAGTGTGCCATCTTCTATTTTGACAAGAACACCACTTATAAAATCGCCATTTTCTAAGCTGCAGTAATAATCTTTATTGCTAAGAATTTTTATTTCGGCGTCAATCACCTCTCCAGGAACTAGTGGACAAACATGGCTTGGATTTAATTGCTCTAAGTCTTTACTTTGAATATAGACACTACAGCCTTTGTAGGTTTTTTTAATATAAGAAAGTTTTGCAATGAATTGGGCCGATTGAGTACACGATAGAGCGTCTAATGATAAAAGCACCAAGGTCACTAAGAATAGTTTTTTCATTTAATTTCCCCATTTAGCGAATTTTTACACCTTAATATAGGCGAAAAGTACAAAAGTGAAGAAAAAAACAAAAGCGATATAAAACTTAATCAAATCCTAAGAATATATCCCCGTGACTTGATAGTTTTTATATAGTTTGAAAATGGCACCAATTTTTTTCTAAGATTAGAAAGGTGTGTATCGATGTTTTGGTTTTGCACATGAACACTTGGCCAAAGTAAGTTTGTGATATATTCACGTGAATAAACTTTATTAGGGTTTTTAGCTAACAAATGAATTAATTTAAATTCAATCGGAGTTAATTGAATTTTTTTCTCATTGATTTCTGCCATTTGCATTTCACAATAAAGTTTGAATCCATCAAATGCAATAACACTTTCTTGTAGTTTAGTACCTTGCTTAGAATTTACTTTATTTTTGATTCTTGCAATTAACTCACGCAATGAAACAGGCTTTACGATAAAATCGTCCGCACCTAAATTTAATCCTTTGACAACCGATTCTTCTGAAGGATCACCCGACAAGAAAACTGCAGGAAGTTCAGGGTGAGTCGCTTTAAATTTTTGGTAAAGTTCAAATCCATTCATCCCCGGCATATGCAAATCAAGCACAACTAAATCTGTACTATGCTTACTTAAAAAGCCAAGTAGATCTAGCGGGTTTTGAATAAGTTCTAGATTAAATGTAGACGAGAGAAGTTCGTTATAACTTTTTAGGTTGTCAGCAACGTCGTCGACAATAGTGATATGCATTTTTTTATCCATAAGATTACCTCAATAAGAATTATAATGGAGTTCTTTAGTGTGTCCACCCAACCTGTTGAAAATTGTCTATGTCTTAAGGTTTAATTTCTAAGTTGCTGATTTGCTTTTGATTGCTTATGTGCTTGAAAATATTAACTTTTTCTAAAAAGTGGCTTAATTTAAAGGCAATCTAAAGATGTTTTGAAAAAAAATTAAGACAGCAGGGTTATTAATATAATCCTGCTGTGGTGTGTTGTTTTGTTTTGTTATTTTCCAAGAAGTCCATCACGAAGATTTTCATCTTGAGGCTTTGTAAACCAAACATTTAATAAGCCTTTGGAGAAATCAAAATTGCCAATCTTTGGAGTTAATTTGCCTTTAATTGTTAAAAGTACTCCGTCGGCCAAGAATTGAACAATGATAGTATCGTTTTTATCAACGTCTACTAAGTAAGTGGCCAATTGATCCATTGATGATTTTAGAGATGCATGGTTAGAGTTTGCACGTTCTAAACCTTCGGTCCAAGTTTCCTTTAACTGCTTAGCTGTAACTTCACGAACAAAATTCATGATGATTTGCTTAGGGCTGGATGAATTGATGAAATTTGTATCTTTAGATTTTTGCTCTAGATAGAGCCCACCGTAATAAACTTTTATTTTAAGAAATGTGGCTTTTCTAATGCCAACACCGTTTAAAATAAGATTTTTTCCATCAACGACAGCGGATTCTGGAAAGTTTATTCCGTCGACAGTTAATGCCAGCGTATTAAAGCAGAGAAGTGTTAAAAGCACGAGTATATAGTTTTTCATAGATCCTCCTAAATTTCTTTAATTGTAGGAGTAAAAAACAAAAGAAGGCAAGTTGCCCTGCCTTCTGTTTGTCATTATATTGTTAGGATAGCCCGAACCGAACATGACATTAAGTCATGTTCTCTCGGTCTATTTTCTAATAACAGATCTTTTGTTACCTGAAAGTTCTTTCTTTCTGATTCTGATAGACTGTGGGGTAATTTCAACCCACTCATCGTTATCAATCCAATCGAGGGCCCATTCAAGAGTTCTGTTTACAATTGGAGGAAGAATTGGGTTTTCGTCTTTACCGGCGGTTCTTACTGAAGATAAATGTTTTTCACGAACGCAGTTAACGATTAGATCGTTTGGACGTGTGTGCTCTCCGATGACCATTCCTTCGTAAGTAGTCTCACCTGGTTTAACAAATTGCTTACCAGAAGCGAGTAAATTAAAGAGTGCATAAGGAGTCATTTTACCTGGTCTATCTGAAACGATAGCACCGTTTTGTCTACCAAGCATATCTCCAGCATATGGACGGTATCCCATAAACTCAGATGACATTAAGCCAGCTCCGCGAGTATCAGTTAAGAAAACTCCACGGTAGCCAATTAATCCACGCGAAGGAATGACAAATACCATACGTGTTCTGTCTTCACCTAGTGGCATCATGTTTTCCATGATCCCTTTTCTTGTTGATAATTTTTCAGTAATTGCCCCTGTGGCATCGTTTGGAATATCTAATACTACTTTTTCATATGGTTCTAGTTTTTCACCAGCTTCACTTGTTTGGAAAAGTACTTGTGGACGACCAACCATCAACTCAAAACCTTTACGACGTAGTTCTTCAAATACAATTGCAAGCTGAAGCTCACCACGACCTTTTAAGATATATACTTTTGGATCGTCAGTTGGTTCATATTGAAGGGCAACGTTTGTTTTAATTGAATCTTGTAAAAACTCTTCTAATTTTCTCGAAGTTAAGTATTCTCCTTCTTGTCCTGACATTGGAGAAGTTGATACTGAAACTTGAACCCCAACAGTGGGAGGTTCTACGGTGATACGTGGAAGTGGTTCAACTTTAGTTGGAGAAACAATAGTGTCTCCAATTTTAGCGTTATCGATACCAGCAACAATAACAATTTCTCCAGCATCAGCAGAATCTACTTCTGCGATTTTTAGTGCAGAAAATTCTTGAATCGCTGTAATTTTATATTGCTTATTTCTTCCATCAACATCGCAAAGAACGTAGTTAGATGCCTTTTTGATATTCCCACGTTGAATTCTACCAATAGCTAATGGCCCTAGGTATGGTGAGTAAGAAAGGTTAGTTACAAGAAGCTGTAGGTCCGGTCCTTCAGAAACACGTGGAACCGGGAAAAAGTCAGAAACCATAAGGTCTAGAATTGGGTGAATGTCAGTTCGTGGCACTTTGTAATCAAGTGTTGCCCAACCAGCTCTCGCAGTAGCGTAGATAATTGGAATATCTAAATCAAAATCTTCAATATTAAGAACCGAAGCAAGCTCTAAGAACAATTCTTCGATTTCACTTTTTACCTCTTCAATACGTTGATCGGGACGATCGATTTTATTAATAACGACGGCAATTTTTAAACCTTGCTCCATTGCCTTTGTAAGAACAAAGCGAGTTTGCGGAAGAGGTCCTTCTGATGCATCAACTAAAAGAAGAATACCATCAACCATCATTAAAGATCGCTCAACTTCTCCACCAAAGTCGGCGTGTCCTGGAGTATCTAGAAGATTAATTTTTGTATCTTTCCAAATAAAAGCACAGTTTTTTGCAGTAATTGTGATTCCTCTTTCTTTTTCAATGTCACCAGAGTCCATTACTCGCTCTGCAATTTGCTCTCTTTCATCAAATGTATTTGATTGTTTCAAGAGACAGTCAACCATTGTAGTTTTTCCGTGGTCAACGTGGGCAACTACGGCAATGTTTTTAATTTTTGAATACGATTTGCTCATGGGACAAAATTCCTTGTTTCGAGGTAAAAAAATGAATGAAATCGGGCAGAGTTTAGCATAAACTAGGCCACAATGTAGAGCAGAATCTCTAGAGAAAGGTAGTTGTTACATGATTCAAGCAAAAAATTTAGGTATGAGCTTTGGGACACAGGTTTTATTTGAGAATGTTACGTTTCAGTTAGGGGCCAAGGAGAGAATTGGGCTGGTTGGCCGTAACGGTACGGGGAAATCGACCCTTTTTAAGATTATACTAGGTGAGATTACAGCTACTTCTGGCGAAATCTCCCGCCCCAAGGAATATACTATTGGTTCACTAGAGCAGCATATTCATTTTACCAAACCTACGGTTTTAGAAGAGTGTGAGGAAGTACTTAGATTTGCGTTAAAAGAAGGAGAAGAACTTTACAGCACCCATGAGGCCGAAAAAATATTATTTGGTTTAGGGTTTAAAGATGAAGACCTTAAAAAAGATCCTAAAAGTTTTTCCGGTGGATATCAAATTCGTATTAATTTAACGAAAGCTCTTCTGAAAAAACCAAATTTGTTACTTTTAGATGAACCAACAAACTACCTAGATATTGTGAGTATTCGCTGGCTTAAAAATTTCTTACGGAATTTCGATGGTGAAATTTTACTCATCACCCATGATCGCGATTTCATGGATGAAGTTGTTACTCATACAATGGGAATCCATCGTCATGCCCTGAAAAAAATCAAAGGTGACACTGTTAAGTATTATGAACAAATTTTATTAGATGAGGAACTTTACGAGAAAGCGCGTGAAAGTTTTGAGCGAAAGAAAAAAGAAATGCAATCGTTTATTGATCGTTTTAAAGCAAAAGCCTCAAAGGCAGCACAGGCCCAATCGAGAGTTAAGGCACTGGAAAAAATGGGCAATATGAATAAGCTTTCGAATGTGGAAGATTTGGGTTTTAAATTTCGTTATGCAGACATCCCTGCTAAATCTATTTTTGAAGTAAAGCACTTGTCATTTGGGTATACTGAAACAGAGCTTCTTTTTCATGGACTATCGTTTTCCGTTAATAAAAA
This sequence comes from uncultured Bacteriovorax sp., assembly GCA_964456675.1. Taxonomy (GTDB): domain Bacteria; phylum Bdellovibrionota; class Bacteriovoracia; order Bacteriovoracales; family Bacteriovoracaceae; genus Bacteriovorax. The sequence continues at coordinate 26,029 of CAYWBR010000003.1, forward strand.
TGATCGTATTGGTATTATTGGTAAGAATGGAAAAGGTAAATCGACATTGCTTAACAATATTGCTGGTGAGTTGGTTTCTTCTGAGGGAAAAATTAGCTATCACCCAAGTGTGAAAATTGGTCATTTTGGACAAACAAATATTCAGAGAATGAGTTTAGATGCGACCATCATTGAAGAAATTCAAAGTGAAAATGGCGATCTTTCTATTGCACAAGTTCGAAATATTGCCGGTACCATGATGTTTGATGGAGATTTGGCAAAGAAAAAGATTAAAGTTTTGTCAGGTGGAGAAAGGGCCAGAGTGCTATTAGGTAAAATACTCGCAAAAGCTTCTAACCTTTTGTTGTTAGATGAGCCCACGAACCATTTAGATTTAGAGTCAATAGAGTCTTTGACGGAGGAAATCGCAAACTTTGAAGGTGCTGTGGTGCTAGTTACACATAGTGAAATCATGCTAAGAAACCTTTGTAATAAATTAATCATCTTTCATCAGGGGAATGCAGAGTATTTTGAAGGGACATACGATGATTTTCTGGAAAAAATCGGTTGGGAGGAAGAAAAACAAATCTCGCAAGTACCTAATCAAAAATTAAGTGAAAAAGAAATAAAACAGCGAAGGATAGAGTTGGTAAGCGAAAGAGCAAAGCGGGTGAAACCACATCAAGAAGAAATTAACAAAATAGAAAACGAGATTGAGCAAAAAGAATTACTGACAAATAAAATTACGGAAGCTCTGAATAGTCCAGAAGTGCTCAATGATAGTATTAAGTTACAGGATTACACGCACGCACTTGGGAAATTAAATCAGCAAATAGAAGATTTATTCGAAAAACTTGCTCTCGAAACAGAACGAATTTCTTCAATTCAACAAGAATACTCACAAATCTTAGATTAAGATTTAAATGGAATATTTCTTAAATAGGGAATAGTTTTTTTATAATTAGGAAAGGGATATTTTTTAAATAGAGATTCGATAAAATCATGATTCCCTTCGGCCGTTTTTGCTTTTACTGGTTCGGTTAATAAAAAGTGAGTATAGTTTTCAACGATAACGAATAAAATCGCTAATGGAGAAATCGACATGGACATTTTTCCTAAGCCATCTCCCATTTTAGAACCGTGGTGTTGTTTAATTAACGTGTCTATTCCAATCGGAAGTTCTTTGACTTGAGAAACAATTCTGGCGGCAAGTCTTGCATGGTTAATTACGATGGCCTTATCTTTAGGGTCAAGTTTTAACTTCTCTAAATCAAATTCATGGTCGATAAAAATCCATTCGTCTTTAGTGAGCATGATATCGTGGAAAAAGCATAAGTGGCTCCATGATTCTTCGTGCTGCTTACTTGCCCATGGTATTTGTCGTAACAAATGATGACCTAAAAACATGGAAACTAATACATGCTTAAACCTAAGGGATGTTTTGTCATCCGTAATAGTTTTATAAAGCTCAGTAAGAGTTTTGTTGGCATGAATAATTTTTTCCATTGATCCAATTGCCGACTTGGCCAATAATAAACTAGTCTCAGGAAGTTCGAGTGATTGCATTGTGTTGGAAATCATTTGATAGGCAGTATCGGTCAATGAAACTCGCTCTTCTAAAGGCATTTCGTTATCTAGTTTTTCTTTTAATTTAGATGTGAATGAATTGATGAGTTCCAAGCGATATTGAGATTTTACTAAAATATTTGAATTTTTGAGCATTTCTAGGAGTTCTGGCGTGAAAAATTCACCTTCTTTCAAGAGGGGGCGTAATTGTTTTTCATTGTCATAAAAGAAAACTGGTTTTACTACTTGCCATCCGGGAAGTAGGTACTGCGTAGGGATTTCATAATATTCTCCTACACTGAGATTTGCCATAAATTGTGCTGTAATTCCGACTTTCTTGGCAAAGGTTTGAACGAGATCTTTTACAGGGATGTCTCGTTCGAAAGGCAATAAATCTTCGTATGGAGAATTGTTAATTCCGTGAATGAGCACAATTGGTTTCTTTTCGCGCTTTTTTATAGGAGCATAAAGATTAAAAAGAATATCTTCAACTTTTTTTTGATCTTTAGAAATATGAATAAATACGCCATCGGCTTCTTCTTCCCATAAATTTTGAAAAAGTTTTTCAAGTTTTGCAAAAATTCTTAATTCAGCATTTGCATACACTAATAAATTTAGACAATAAGTGTTTTGAAAATCAATCCGCGGATCATAGAGAAAAATTTTGGGTTTCATATATTTTTTCCAATAAAATTTAATAATAATATCGGAATGAAATTAATTTTTAATTAACGATTTTAAAAAGTAAATAATGATGAGCATTGCTCTATGCTTAACTTAAAAAGTATGGATTCTTTCAATATAGCTGATTAATGCATTTCGATTTTGTTGATAGTAGTAATCAATAGAGCTGTAAACTGGCCACTTTTCGTCAGACAATTCAATTGTAATTTGTAAATCATTCCTCCAATATATACTCCAATCTTGCATGCCGCCGTTAACTTCATACCAATCATAGCCATTAGTAATTCCATTTTCAAATGTAGTGGATGTGCGCATATAGGGAGTGTTGTTGGCATACTCTAAACTAATATCTTTAACCAAATCAAATTGTGCAAATTTCGTCGATGATGTGTCCCATGGGTAATTGACAACTTCTGCTCCGCCATGAAAATTAGCAGAAAGTTTAAATTTAATTTGCTTTTGCCAATTCATAACAGCTTTTGTCTCTAATTCTCTGCCGACTTCGGTGTCCAAATTGTCAGTAGTTGTGAAATCAGGAAAATCGCGATTTAGATCTACATTATTACCATTGCCTCTTTTTCCCAAGTTCGCACCATCTGGATTCATTGATGGAAGGATATGTATTTCGGTATTATCTAAGAGTTGGGTGATCCTATTATCTTTTCCGTACTGAGATAATAAATCATGGATAAATAAAATCATTAATTCTCTACCAACGATTTCATCACCATGCATGTTTGCAATGTATTTAAATTTAGGCTTCAAATCTGATGATTTTAATTGAGAAGAAATTTTTATTACCCACAAATTTCTGTTTTTAATAGTTTTCCCTATCGAGTAAAGAGAGGAGAGGTTTGGATATGATTTTGCATACGAATGTAATTTTTTTTCAATTTCCTCAGGCGTTGGGTATTGCTCTTTATAAAAGCTATGAGCTTTATGTGCTTTATGAAAACTGATATTATTAAATTTTAAAAAAGTTTCTGTTCCTTGAGGGCCATATAATTCGAAACCCTTTTCTGAAATATGGTCTAGTGTCAGTTCTGGTCTTGATTTTAACAGTTTAATTTTTTTATAATCGTTTTCTGTAACAAAAAAAGCCTCAGTTACGTTTTTTGATTGTACAGATGTTATAGATGACAATAAAAAAATAGTTAATAGTATTTTACTCAAGTAATAAGTGGCTTTCATAGTAAACATCCTGTTTCTAATTACCATCATGGATTAATAGATAGATTACTCGCCAAAATAAAATTTTGTTGCTGAAAATGTACTGCGTAAGTAAATGTAAACTTTTCAATGAAAATTTTTAAAGAACTGATAGAATAGATTTCAGTTTTACAAGGATATAAGAAATGAACATTGCACTATTGTACGCAGAGGCACACAGTAAAAATGAAGTTGATCAAACTGCTCAGAAGTTAGAGTTGTTGTTAATGGGCAGAGCAAATATAATGCGCACAAAATATAAAGAACATAAAAACTTAACAACTGTTCCAGCAATTTTAATGTTTCACGAAGAAGAAATTGACCAAATAGAAATTATTATTGGTGAAAGAAGTGCTAAATTGATTATTGCGATTAACCAAGCAAGCGATGTTCGCTTAATAAAAGATTTTCACCATGTTGCTGATCGCATCTATGGATTCATCGATTTTTCGCAGGATGATTTATATAATATACCATTGATCACAAATTACCTTAATCAAGAAGCAAGCATAAATCCTGGAAATTTAGCTAGCTTATCAAGTGATTTATCAGTCGTGCTAGCACAAACAATGAAAGAGCTAGAGCGGGTTAAAAGCATACATAAAGAAGTTGTTCCAATGCGAGAATTTAAAGGGAAAGGAATAAGTTCGACAGTGAAGTTTTTAAGTGGCGATAAACCTGGAGGGGAATTTTTTGATGCAAAAATTACTGATGGTGTTCAGTGGTTTTTCTATGTTAGGACACAATCCTATTTACTCTCATCATTATTGATCACAGAAATCGAACGATTAAAAGCAGAGGTTGTAATTTCAACACGTATAGAGAATTTTTTTAAACAATTGATGGAATTTCAAGTTCAGCATAAAACAGAAATTGAATGCTATATTTCGGCATTCGATACAAAGCAACTAATTTTAGATGTCTGGAATCAAAGTGCAGCAGAGTTATACAATAATGGCGAACTGATTTTACGAGAGCAGATAAAATCGGTGAAAACTGCAGATATAAGAGAGCAAAAAATACGTTTAAAGCCAAATGGAACCATTGTGTTTATATCTTCAGGATTACGCCAAGTGTTCAATAGCACGATAAGTGATATTTCTTTGGAGAATTTTGTAAATAATAATTATCAAAATAATTCAAGAGAGTTTTTAAATGAACTCTTTGTTAAAATTAAAAGTAAAAATATTGGATTGTTTTTGCCCTATGACTCCTTGGCATGTGTAACTAGAATTGAAGAAAATGCACTGTTTCAAGTTAATTAAGTTTAACTATTTTCTCAAATTATTTCAGTTTAAATTGGCTACTTTGAAAGCATCATTTCTTCAAGTTTTAAGCCAGTTAATTTTTTTAATCCATGGGTTAAATACCAAAAAATTAAAATCATGATAACCATAGAGGGAAGGGCAATCACGGGATATGACCAACTGGTCATCGAAGCAATTTGAGCATTTAAAATTGAACTTTGTTCATCGGCACTAAGGCTTTGGTTAATTGGTATAAAAATTTTATATGCTAGTCCAAAATTTAAAATAGCACTCACTAGAAACGAAATAGAAAATAAAAAAGTTGCACGTTTTAAAAGTGCATGAAAGTCGACGAGGGTTTTTTCATTAAGGGTACTGAGAATTTTTTGAGTGTCCATTGCCTTTGGGTTTAGAAAAATTTTTTCAATAAATGGCTTGTCACTAAATGCTGAGACGAAAACAAATATACCAAGAATAAGAGGAAAGCTTGCTTCTTTTATGGCAAACCAAATGCCCGATACGCCCGCAAGTGCCAATCCGCCAGAAATACCTACGTTTAATAATCCCAGCACAGAAAACCAATTTATCTTTTTACTTTTGATTAAGTCATGAACGCCGTAACCAATTGGTAAAGCCAGTGCAACCATTAGCGTTACTAAAGGTGAAAAATATTTTCCACCTTTATTTAAAATAAGAACTGGAAGAATGACGTTAAAGAGAATATTTAAAAAAACATTTTCGTCTTTTTCTATTTGTGTGTTTGCTGTAGTTGTGTTCATTCGACTATCTTGAACTTTTTTAATGGAAATGAAAAGATGTGCCCCAATGAATATTTCATTAGGGCCAATTCTGGTGGGATTTGGATGCATTTGCTAAAGTTCAATCAATAGCTTTAACAAAGTAAGGGGCTATCACCTCTTTTAAAACAAGTGACCTTGTTTTTCATCCTTAAGGTGTGAGTAGGGTTTTAAGTATGATTAAGCAGTTGCTAATAAAAACTGATCAGTAGACAAAGTACGTGTTAAGTCAAAACTCAGAGTGCCTGTGCTTACTTCGTATCCGACATTTTTTGTTTGTCCACAAATATTGAATTCAGAATTTTTAATATCTGTTTTCGCCCAGATACATTGGTCGAACTGACATGATTCAAAATTGCAACTTGCAAATGTTGCAAATTTAAATTGGCAGTTGATGAATAAGCAGTTGATAAATAAGGAATTATGAAACTCTGTTGCAAAAAAAGTGCAATCTTCAAAGATTACTTCCTCAAATATACAGTTTTGTACACGTGAGCCGCTTAGGGTTATGCTGTTGTAACTTTTTGAAATGTATGACTTATTCTCATATGTTTGAAATTCATCTGAGGTAATTTCATCTTGAAATAATAAGTTTTGGAACATTGTTAAAGTTTGCATAAAGGCTCCTAAGTATTTAAACTTACGTCCACTTTCTAAATTTAGTTTATCAAATTAGACCAATTGCGTCAAGAAATAAAATTGCATTAAGAAATTTTTTTGCAATCCGATAATGTTTTTAAGGATTTAATCTTTAAGGATGCAATTATGGCGGATTTTAGGAAGGTAAAATTAGAATCGTTCCTCGCAACTGTAAGAAAATACATGCAATTGCGAGGTGGAATGTCTCAAAAGGACTTGGCCGAAAAGACTGACGTCGGAGTTTCTACGATGAGTCGCTTTTTATCTCAAAAATCAACGGAATTAAACCCGCAACTCATAGCTAAAATCACTGCAAAGCTTGATATTCCACTCCATGAGATGATTGATTTTGTCGAAGAGGACTTCAGTGATCGTTTTGTACGCTTGGTGAAGTTTTATAAAGATGAATTAAATGAAGGGTTAGAACCAAATTTAAACGAATTAGATAAAATAGAAACTAAGAGTGAGAAAAAAGAAGAAAGTAAAATTGAGACTAAGAGTAATTCTAAAACAGAAACAAAAGAAGAAGTAACTGCAAAGTCGGTTCAAGCTGAAAAAGGTTCGAGTAAGACAGATTTATCAATCAGGGAAAAATTAGAAAGTTTAACTCCTAGGCAGCGTGCATTTATGACAGAATTTTTAAATATGAATTTAGAAGAGCGCGACTTAGTAGTTGATGTTGGGAATAACCTCTTTCAGTATTTCAAAATGAAAGGAATGAATTTATGATTTGTCGTTTTATTTGTTTCATAGCATTTTTGATTTTGTTGCCATTCAGTACTCTGGCCACACCCAAAAAAATTATTATCTATTTTTTATCACCCATGAAAACAAGTTACTTACCACATTTTGAAACAATTAAAATGTCCACTTTATTAGCTAACAACGATGAAAAATTTATGGATCAATGTCAACCAATGGGAGAGGGATGTTTTCATCCTCAATTGGGATTTGTAAATCAGAAGCCAAGTGTGATCAATTCACCAACATTATTAAGCGAAACAGAGAAAAAATTAGAAGTAAAAACTTTTAATTCCCTTGAAACCAACATGATAAATTGCGATAAGGATTATTATTTTGATTTATACTGTGGCAAGACTCTTTCGCAAGATACTTGGAATGGCAATTTAGAGATTTGGTTTGATATTTCATCATCTTTAAAAGAAGTAGATTTTTCTGTCGAAAAAGAACATTGCCATAGAAGATCGTTTTACGAAAAAATTAAAAAATCCTGTGGTCGATCTTTGAGAGCAGCTTTATACAATACCAATATCAAAGAGTTAGGAGATCATTCCGGCATCTGTGCGAATTATGGGACTAATGACGAAAAAAGATTAGTTGAATGGATAAAAGCTAGTGAAGCCAAAAAATTAATTATCATTACAGATATTGATGAACTATCTAGGAGTTTTAGAGACTTTTTAGACAAAGAAGCTGCAAGCTTTGTAGGAGATGACGTTAAAGCTTATACAGTGAAAAATCTAGTTGACGATGCGGGAGAGATTTTGAAAACTTGTCAGCAATGACAAATGATAAAAATAAAAATTTTAAATCGGCAATAGATAGTCTTTTAAAATGGTCGAAGGAAAATCATCATCAATTACCTTGGCGAAAAAAAAGATCTTTATATGGGACACTTGTTTCTGAAATAATGTTGCAACAAACAACAGTTGGAACGGTTCTCAATCATTACGAAAAATTTTTAAAAAGATTTCCTACAATTGAAGCGTTGGCGAATGCAAGCCATGAAGAATTAGCCGTTGAGTGGAAAGGTTTGGGTTATTACCGGCGTGCCAAAAATTTAAAAAGCTGTGCAGAGGAAATTACACTCAATTTTTCTGGGAATATCCCCAGTGATCGGGATCAACTTCTTCGAATTAAGGGGATCGGTGAATACACTGCAGATGCAATCATCGCGATCGGTAATAATAAAAAGGCATTGGCCATAGATGCCAATATAGAAAGAGTCTTAGCAAGAGTGTTTTGTATTTCTACAGAAAAAGGATTAAAGCTACAAAGAAAAATTAGAGAAAATTTTAACAATGGAACAATTTTAAATTTATCTAGATTTAATCAATGGAGAGAGCTGAATGAAGCACTGATGGACATTGGGCGTATTTATTGTAAATCTAAAAAAGTTTTTTGTGAGAATTGTCCTCTTCTTGGCGTATGTAGTGCGAGAATTCAAAAAAATATGTTGCTTTATCCTAAGTTGGGTAATGGGGGCGAAAAAAAAGAAGTCCATGAACTAAAATTGTTGCGCCTTGTTTTATATCGAAAAAATAAATTAGGAGTTTATAAAAAAAAATCTAATGAGTGGCTTAGTGATCAATGGGAGATTCCCACTTTAATTATTTCATGTAGTGACAAGAAGCTTGGCCAATATCCTTTTATAAGAGACATCAAAAGATTAAATGTAAATACCTTGGACAGATTTAAAACTACTATTACCAAATATAAAATAGAAAATTATATTTTAGAAATTCAAGATCATAACGAATTAATAAGTTATGGTTTTAAAGAAAGAATTGAGTTTTATGAAGTATCTAAGACAGCTAATTTTTCAACTGCAACTTTTAAATTGATTCAGTTTTTGAAAAATAAAAAATAAAACTTGTTCCTTGACCTAGCTCGGATAAAACTTCTACATAACCATTGTTTTGTTGCACAAAGCTTGCAACCATTGATAGTCCAAGGCCTGTTCCTTGCCCTAATTCTTTAGTGGTGAAAAAGGGCTCAAATATTTTATGAATAATTGCGGGGCTTATACCATCGCCCGAGTCTGTGATTTTGAGTTGAATGTAGTCTCCATTAGGAATTTTACTGTGATCTGTGATGGACAGGTCTTTGGTTGCAATTTCCACCTTTCCCCCGGATGGCATGGCATCTTTAGAGTTTACCAATAAATTAATCAGTGCAGTCTCTAATTGATTTGCGTCTATTTTACATCTTGAATTTGATTCTAATTTCAATGTCAGTTCATTTTTTGAGCCTAAACTTAGCTTTAGTATTGATTCAAAATTTAAAAGAGTCTCATTTATATTAAGCTCAATTGAATTGAGTTTTTGAACTCTTGAAAAGTCCATGAGTTTTCTAAGCATCGCTGCACTTTTTGAAACTGAATCTTCTGCATTTTTAAGACACCGGGTCTTTAATGCTTCATTGGTATTTGGATTTTTTATGATTTGTAACGACGTATTCATGACGGTTAGCAAATTATTGAAGTCGTGAGATATAGATGCTGTCATTAAACCGATTGATTCAATTTTTTGAATTTGCTTTAGCTGTTCATTTTTGAGTTCTAGTTGCTTTGTCAGTTTTGTTTTTTCGGTTATGTCGGTAACGGTTCCTCTATAGCCAGAGAAGTTTTGGTGTTTACTGTCGTAAAATGGTTTTAAAGTTAAGAGATAAAATTCATCTGCAATGCTGATTTCTAGGTCAATAATTTCTTTATGGGAGAACAGATTAGTTTTCTGTTCTTTTGTAAATGGCAAATCGAAAAGTTTCCCCCCCTCATTAATAAATTCTTTAATGCGAAAAGGTTCATTTCCATGGTGAACAAGGGTATATGTCAAATTGTCATCAGTTTCAAAGAGAGAAGCAAGGTTAAGAGATGCGATGTCGCGAAATCGACTTTCAGCACTTTTTAGCTTTGTATAGGAATCGGAAAAATTTCCCTGCATTTCATGAATTACTCTGGTGATAATATCTAGTTCATTTTCGCTATCATTGCCATTGTTTTTTCTTTTAAATAGAGCTCTTTGCTCAAGACTCATTTTAGCAGAAGCTGATGCCAAATTGGTTAATGGCGTTGTGATGAGTTTATTGAAAATATAAAGGGCATAAAGAGCAACCAAAAAAGTTTTTAATAGATTTGAAATTAGTATATAAAACGATTTTTGGATAAGATTTTTAAAGATCATATCCCTTGATGTTACAATTTTAAGTTCACCAAGATTTCGGTTGTTATAGTTTAAGGGAATGATTTTTTGAGCACCATTATTTGAAACTGTATTTTTTCTATTAATGATACCTATATCGTGAGAGGCCAATGTAATTTCTGCGATATGTGGAAGTCTCGAAATACCTTCTAGTTGTTTATTAATCTGGTTTTTATCAAGAAACCAAAGTGCCGTATTAATTGGGAGTGCAAAGCTTGATTCAATGTCCGATAGCTCGCGTGAGATATCGGACATTTGATTATTGTAATCATGATAAAGTTGAACACCGGTGGTAAGAAATGTCACCATCGAACTAAAAAAGATAATTTGAAAAACAATGTTTTTAGCTAAGGAATTTTTCATTTATTAATATTGTGTTTTTTGACCGGATAAAAACTTTTTAGTTATTTCTTCGATCTTTCCTTCTTGTTTTAATTTTTTTAATTCTTTGTTGAAAGCTTCAATAAAACCTGGTTTCGTAGATTTTTTACTGAATAAAAAATACGCTTCATGTTCAAACATTTTTTGAGGATGCATGACAATATCTTTGTGGAAATTAATTTCTTTACCACCATATAAAAAGCCATCAATACGCTTAGTTCTCAAAAGATCAATAAGCTGTTCTTCGTTGGTAAACTCGAATAAATTAACATTCTTAACAAGTAATTTTTCTTCTATAAGTTTATCAAAATCTTCACCTAAGTAGCTTGCCGCAACTATACCAATTTTTAAACCTGTTTTTACTAATTCACGCTCATTTTTAAATTTATATTTAGATTGGTTTTCTTTTAAGGTGTACAAAAGGACGGCTTCACCGCTGTAGGGCGCAGTAAACAATCCCCATTTTTCTCGCTCCGCTGTTTTAGAAGCGCCTGCTGCAATATCAACTTTTCCACTTTCAACTTCTTTAAGATGTCTCTCCCATGGAATTTCCTCAAATGTTACTTGGCATCCCATAGACGACAAGACAAGTTTTAGTGTATCGATATCGATTCCTTGTATTTTATCATTATCTTTAAATTGAAATGGCTTTGCAGTTTCCCAGCCTGATTTAAGTGCTTTTGGGCAAAGAGGGTTTTGGGCAAAGGTAGAAAGGCTCAGTAAGATGAGAGAAAGGGGCAAGATTCTAATCATAGAAGTTCTCCTAAGAAGATAACAATATCAGATTAAATGTATGATTAAATATCGGCTGTTGAATAAAATTCTTTATAAAAAACCGAGAGAAGGTTTAAGCCGGATTTTGTATTAAACCATCATTCATCTAGGCTAAAGATTACTCTTTAGCTCAAGCATCCTACCCGTTTGTTCGAAGTGGCACCCCGATGAAGGACTTTCACCCTTCCCACAAACCTATTTGGACTTGCACTACGTAGAGTTTACCTGGTTTCACTACAGCATTACCTGTACATACTTTCTGTTGCACTTGTCCTCACCTCGCGGTGGACGGGCGTTACCCGCTACGTTGCCATACAGTGTCCGGACTTTCCTCCCGCAAAGTTACCCCTGCCAGCGATAGTCTCCTTTTCTCGGTAATGAGACTTATCGTATGAGAGAGTGAACTTGTCAATAATTGAGGTTGGCAGGAAGAAGAATTCGTTCACAATAAGGACATGGTTCAATTGAGCTCATGTTTTCAACTTGCGTTTTTAAGACCGAGTTAAGCTGCATGTGACATTCTTTGCATGTTAGTCCAGAAAGAATGTAGCTTAAGGGATTTTTAGGGTATTTTATATATGCTCTTTCAAACATCAAAAGTTCATTTTTTGAAAGGTTAACTTTTAAGCTCTCGAGTCGTCCTTCGTTGTTTTGAAGTTTAATTTTTTCTTCTGCAATAATTCGATTAACTTCTTCTCCTATCTCTAGTTTTGTGTCTTGTAAGCCAAGTAAAAAATTATTTAGATCGTGTATTTCATTTTTAATAGATTCTTCTTTTTCCAATAATTCAAAGACCAGAGTTTCTAGTTGATCTTTATTATTTTGTGCATTTTTTAAGGTGTCACTTAAGCCATTAGCTTCTTTGTCATTAGTGGCCATATTGAGCTGATTCTTTAATTTATCAATATTTGCCTCTATACTAGAAAGGCTTAGCTCCTTTTCCTTAAGTGCCATATTTTTTAATTCAGCCTCTAGGTTTTTAATTCTCAATTCCGCTTCCTCTTGATGCATGTTTAGGGCGGAGATTCGAGCGTTTTCTTCTGCAATTTTAATGATGAGAGAATCTTTCTCACGCAGAAGGTATTGAATTTCAACTAAATGGGAGAGACTTTCGCGATTGTTCATGTTAATTCTCAAGTTAAATGTGAGGAAATTGTATGCGCGGAAATCACTTTGGCAAAATGTTTTCTTTTATTTCTTTTGGTGAGTCTCATGGCAAGGCGTTGGGGGTAGTTGTCGACGGAGTTCCAGGTGGTCTTATTTTTGAAGAGAAAAAATTAATTGAAGAACTAGAGCGTAGGCGCCCAGGTAAAGTAGCAGGTACAACAGCTAGAAATGAAGCAGACAGTCCTATAATTTTATCAGGTATTTTTGAAGGTAAAACTTTAGGGACACCAATAGCTGTTTTAATTGAAAACACAAATCATAAAAGTTCAGACTATGAGCAATTAAAAACAGAAAATAGAATCGGCCATGCTGATGAGACTACGATGTTTAAATATGGCATACGAGATCATCGTGGTGGAGGAAGGTCCAGTGGAAGAGAGACGGTAGCAAGAGTAATTGCTGGGTATTTTGCAAGTTTGATTATTCCAAATATTAAGGTGTGTGCATATACATCAAAAATTGGTTCATTTGAATTTTCGACGATTCCAAAAGATTTATCTGTTTCATTTGGAGACTATGGTTTTCCTGATCAATCTAAAAATATTGAAATAAAAAACTATTTAGTAAATTTAAAAACCTCTGGGGAATCAGTTGGTGGCAGTGCCACGATTGTTGTCGACAATTGTCCTAAGGGTTTGGGAGAGCCGGCCTTTGATAAATTAAAAGCTGACTTTTCTAAAGCATTAATGTCAATTGGCGCAGTTGTCGGTTTTACTTTTGGTCGCGGAATTGATTTTTTAGATCTAAAGGGAAGTGATATTTCTACCGATAGAAGTGCCTTCGGAGGAATAGAGGGTGGAATTTCAAACGGTGAAAGAATCGTGTTAACAGTTTTCTTTAAACCAACTTCCACGGTTGGCGAGAAGGCCAAATTAGGTCGTCATGATCCATGTATTATTCCACGTGCATTACCTGTTTTAGAAGCAATGATAAAATGCGTCCTAGCTGATCACTATCTTCGACAGCGCGCATACGGTGATGGGAAATTTATATAAGATTGGGAGTTAGTAAGAGATGCTGAAAACAAATATAGTGAAAACTGAATTTACAGATTTAATGGCAAAGCTTTCTGCTATTGAGAGCGATACAATTCTTTTTGTAGCTGATCATCAGGTTTGGAGCATTTACGGAAAAGATTTTAACTTTGAAGAACTAACTGGGAAAAAAGTTATTTTTTGGAAAGCTGCGGATGGTGAAAAAGTTAAAAACTTTAATGATTTTCAAAATTGTTGTGAGTATTTTTTAGATAAAGGAATTCATCGTAATGCACATTTAATTGCATTTGGAGGTGGAGCCGTTTCAGATTTTGCTGGTTTTGTTGCGGCAACTATTCTTAGAGGAATAGAGTGGAGTGTGATACCAACGAGCTTATTAGCAATGGTAGATGCAAGTATCGGTGGAAAAGTAGCAATAAATGCAAAAGTGGGAAAAAACTTAATAGGTGCTTTCCACATGCCAACAAATATTTTTATATCTGAACATTTTTTAAAAACATTACCAGATGTGCAGTTTAAGAGTGGAATGGGTGAAGTTTTAAAATACTGTTTTCTAGATTATAAAATTTATGATTTAGCAATGAAGAAGGCAGATTTATCTGAAATTATTCAAGCATGTGCTGAATACAAACAAAAAATGACACTTGAAGATTTTAAAGAAACCCATATAAGAAAAACTTTAAATTTAGGTCATTCTTTTGGACACGCGATTGAGTTTATTTACAATATCCCACATGGTGATGCTATCGTTTGGGGGATGTTGTTAGTTTTTAAAATTTTTGGTAATGAAAAAAATGTTAATGATATGCGTGCATTAAAAGAAGCACTTGATATGCATGATAAAAATCCACCATGGCAAAATAGAGAATTTCCAGTGGATAAAATTATGACTTATCTATCAAAGGATAAAAAGATATCAGCCTTGAACGCACTAGATTTAATTTTAGTTAATGACATTGGGGCTGCCGTTATTGAAACTAAAACTTTTGATGAAATTCAACAGGCACTAGAGCAAAATAAAGATGAGCTTAGAAAATTTAGTTTATAAAATTTCGCCAGGATTTTTAAATCAAAAAGCAATCCAGCTTGATTTAATTCCAACCTCTAAGTCACATTGTAACCGTGCACTCATCTTAGCTGTTTTAAAAGGAGAAATGACTGTTTCTCCCTTAGCACAATCTTCTGATACAAAAAATATTCTAAATGCTTTTAAAGATTTGGGAATTAAATCAGAAATTAAAAAAAATGTACTCTATGTTAAAGAATCATTTTTCTCTGCAGAAAAAAGGCTTAAACAAAATGGGCCTATAAAAATTTATGCTCATGATGGTGGTACTACTTCTAGATTTTTGATGGCTTTGTTGGCATGTGGAGAGAAAAAATTTTTCCTAGTTCTGTGCAAAGAAATGCTTCAGCGACCAATGGATGAATTGGTAGGAGCGTTAAATTCACTAGGAGCTAGAATAGAGTATTTTCAAGATGGAGCTGAAGAAGGATTTCTTATCCAAGGTCCACTTCAGCAATTGAATATAAATGAAAAGAAATTAGTCGAAATTGGCATTGATTCAAAGAGAAGTTCTCAGTTTTATACAGCGCTGAAGCTTTTGACTTTAAAGTTTAAAAATTTACAAGTAATTCCCAAAAATTTAGAAAATTCTAAAGCCTATGCTCAAATGACAGATGAAGTCTTAAAAAGGGCCGAAAAATTTAATCATCTAAAAATTCCCTATGACTTTAGTTCATTAGGTTACCTTCTAGCTTTTATGGTTTTAACAACAGGTGGTACAATTGAAGCAATTAAGGAATTAGATACTGAACAAGTTGATAGTTCGCTTTTTGGGATTCTTAAACAGGCTGGCGCAGATCTACTACTTGATGGTCGAGGTTTACAAGTTAAAGGCTCAAGAGAAAAATTAAAGCCCTTTAAGGCCAATGCTGCTCTTTATCCAGACCTCATACCAACACTTGTTTTCTTATCTGCACACATAGAGGGGGAGAGTGAGTTTTGCCATCTACAGATTTTAACCCACAAAGAATCCAACCGTACTAAAGAGTTACTTTTTATTTTAGAGCTTTTTGAAGTCATGCATAGTTTTGATTTAGAAAAAGACGTGCTTAAGGTTTATGGATCAACAACTAAAACTTATCGCGCTATAGATTATTTTCCACCTAATGATCATCGTATGATAATGACTGCGGCTCTTTTTATGAGACTAAATAACGGTGGCTTGATTTATAAAGCTCAGCATGTAAACAAATCTTTTCCAAGTTTTTTCGAATTTCTTGCCGATTAATTCCATCATGGTCTAAGCTATAAATAAGTGTAATTTTTCCAGAGAGGAATTTATGAAGCAAGTTCTGTTATCAATGATTGCGTTTTCTTTTGTGTCTTCACCTATTCTCGCTAAAAAACCTCATGAACCAGGACCAACTGTGTACTTGTCTTACTGTTCACATTTTGGAACAGGGGTTAGTTATTCGTTTCAAAGTTGTGTGAATTCAAATTTCAGCTCAGTACAAAGAGAAATTGGTGGCTTCTTTAGTTACTGCATGAATATTGGAAAAGAAGTTGATTATTCGTTCACAAGTTGTGTGAATTCTGGTTTCAGAGAGGCTCAAAGGCAATTAGGGAATAATGTCTGGTTACAAGATTGTTATAGTTTTAATCGAGACACATTAGACTTTTCTTTTGTTTCTTGTGTGAATTCTAATTTTAATAGACTCTCAAATGAAATTACAAATCGTTCAACTATAGAAAAAATCTAGTCATTAAAAGGGCCAGTTAAACTGGCCCTTTTTTTTACTTAAAATTATCGCAATGTCACTGTGACTTTTTCAAGATCGACAATACCACGAGTTTGAAATGCAAGTTCTCCAACTTTAGTTCCCATTGGTACTTGTAGTCGGATTAATGCTAAATCACCTCTTAAGACTTCAACAGCACCACAAGTAATTGATCCATATAAACCTATTTTTTGGCATGCTTTGATTCTTGCACCAAAATCGCTGGATCTAATTAAAAGCTCTACAGAATCGACTTCTCTTTCTTCTTGGCGTATTCCGATTTGAACTAGTTGTTTTAGTAGAACTGTTTGGTTGTCATATAATCTTGTGTTAACAATTCGCTCAATTCTTCTCTCTCTTGGATCTACTGGTCCAGGGAAATGTCCGCCACGATTTTCTAATTCAAGCACAACTTCTTCAATTACAGCGCTACCTTTGATAACAGCTCTTAAGCTTTGTACATCTATGCCAAGTCTTTCTCTTGAGTAAAAGTCTAGTCTAACATCTGATGTGTATGTACTTAATCCAGCTTCAGCACGAGTCATGTTGTTTACAAGCAGTTGTGCACGAGCAAGTCCTCTAAGGGAGCGAGCACGAAGAGATAAGCTTTTTATTATTTTTCCCTGATGAAGAGCAAGATTTAAAACTCTATCTAGGGTCACTCCACCTTCACCTTGAATTGTTTGATTAATAATTTGACGAATTACTTCAGTGCGCTCACTTGGCTCTTCAATTATTCTTCTTTCACGCACTTTGAAAATAACTCGATCTATATAGAATCTTCCTCTAAGGTTTAATTCTAAGTCAAATATATCGCTACCAACAATTGATCGTAGTGGATCGACTGAGAAATTATATAAGTTTAATTCTCTTCTAACGGTTTGAGCATAGCCAGTTTCAAGCCTATTAACTCTTAATTGAGCAGCTCCCTGCCCTTGCTCAGTAGAAGCAAGGATACCTACTTCAATGAGTTCTTTGTTTTCTAACTCTCTTCTAAGACCGAAATCTTGAAGAAGGTCGACAATATTGCTACCGATGTAATATTGACGTACAGATCGTTCTACAACAGAAATTTGTCCATTCTGGTGTTCGTATTGGTCATTTCTATTATCTTCCCATGGATCAAAACTTCCTGGGTTTGAGGGACGCGTGGGCTCAGACGGGCGTGATGGTTCACTTGGCCTTGATGGACGATCTGGTTCGAATGGATCGAAACTTCCAGAATTATTCCCAGCTAGTGCAATGGTAGGTGATAGTAGTGAAACGAGTACTGATGAAGATACGATGATCTTTGAAATCTGCATGAATGTCCCCCTCTTGAATTCTTCCTGTCTTTCAACAGGCCCCATGAGTTAAGCAACACTAATGCCAAAATTTTGGTGCCATTGTGACTATGAAAACAGTTTTTGAATGCTTTGTTTTTTTAAAAAGGGTCAGATTGGCCCATTAGTAAAAAAGATAGGTGTTAAAAAGACATTACTACTTTACAAATTTTTTAGTTACTAGAAATTTCATTTTCTGCTGTAAGTTCTTGTGAGATTTTTTTTGGAAAATAATCTTCAAGAACAATTGGTATTAATCCAAATACTAAAGAAGCTATTAAAGGTCCTACAAATAATCCAGGAAGTCCAAACATAATGACTCCACCAATAACAGCAAGAAAACTAATAAACCCATTCACACGAACTTCGCCAATTGAAGCGAGATAGGGCCTAATTAAGTTATCAGTTAAGCCAGTGATGATGCTTATAAATAGCATTCCAATTCCAGGGCCAACTAAGTTTTGAGCAAACAATGAAATTGATAATACAAACGCAATAGGCCCTGCACCCAACACGGGAACGAATGAGCAAATAAAAGTAATAAAAAATACAATAAAACCTTCACTTATTCCGCAAATTAGCGCTCCAATAGTTACAATAATTGCTTGAATCAAACCAGTTAGTACGTTTGATAAAAATACCTCTCGACAGCATGATTTTAGTACACTTATGAATCGATCACTATTTTCAAGTGACAAATAAAAAAAGCGATTAAATAGCTTTCGAATGTTGTCTTCATTAAATAGAAAGAAGTAAATAGAAATAAAAGTGATGATACTTACCAGAATTAAATCTGGAATTTGGCGAACTAGATTACTAAACATGTTTAATAAAAACTGACCTATATTGCGAATAAGTTGATCTGAATATTGATGGATTTGCGAAGTGGAAAACCCAAAATTGGCTACAACTTGATCAAGATATGCCATTAATAAATTTTGATATTCGAGTATTTTATCCATAATTCCATGCTGACTAAATAATGGCGAAATGGCATTCACTCCTTTGATTAGAAAAATAATTGAAGGAATTAATCCAAGAAGAAAAATTATGGCTATTAAAATATTAATTGCTTTATTTCGTGATAAGCCCTTTTTCATTAACATTGCCACATAGGGGCTTAGGGCCATTGCAAAAATTCCACCAAATAAGAGAGGGATGAAAAATGGCGAAAGGATATGGAGAAAAGCTGCGATTAAAAAAAGCACAGTGGCCATTTTTAAAAGATTTCTTGTAAGCAGTGAGAAAATAATTTCTTTCATTAAGATTCCTTAAAATTATAGAACTTATAAAACTTATGTTAGTAGGCACTTTCTTGTATGAAAAGAGTATTCTTTCTATGTATGTATTGATAAATTTAGTAAAATCGTTCGAAAAACTTGATCAAAAAGCTTTGAGAGAAAATATGGAATATGTAATTGAAACACACGATTTAATTCGTGAGTACAAAACCTATAAAAAACCGGAAGGATTAATAAATTCTTTAAAAGGAATTTGGCAAAGAGAATATACTTCTAAAATTGCATTGGATAAAACAACTATCAAAATAGAACCTGGCAAAATTATTGGTCTGGTGGGAGCAAACGGTGCGGGAAAGACAACTCTGCTTAAAATTCTTTCAGGATTAGTGACTCCATCAAGTGGAGATGCCAAGGTTTTGGGATTTAAGCCATGGGAGAGAGATTATAAATTTTTAGAGCAAATAAGTATTTTATTAGGACAAAAAAATCAATTATGGTGGGACTTATCTCCTGTTGATTCTTTTGCCCTGTTAGCGACAATTTATAATTTAGATCCAGACAAAGCACGAGCAAAAGTTTTAGATTTAGCAAAAATGCTACAATGCGATCATGTTCTAGAGACTCAACTTAGACGCTTAAGTTTAGGAGAGAGAATGAAAATGGAGATCATTGGGGCATTATTACATGATCCAAAAATTTTATTTCTCGATGAACCAACAATCGGTTTAGATATTGTAGCTCAAGAAAACATTCGCAACTTTCTTGCTCAATATGTAAAAGAAAAATCCCCCACAGTTATTTTAACAAGCCATTATATGGATGATATTGCAAAACTAGCAGATACATTACTTTTGATCAGCCACGGAAATATAGTTTATCAGGGAACGGTTCAAGAGTTTGTTGCCAATAGCAACAGTCAATTAGCAGAAAATGAAGAGGTAGATTTTGAAGAGGTTATTCGACGCTTTTTGGAAAAGGAATCTCGCCTTCGCTAAATTGGCGATTGTGACGAATTTAGAGTACAGATTAAATTATTTCATCGATGCTTTAGTACAGCCTACGTTGACTACAGGAATTGAAATTCTTTTATGGTTAGGTGTATTTGCCGGTGCCAATACGCAAACTATCAGTGGGTTTGGTATAGATTCATACTTAAGCTATGCTCTATGGGCCGCTTTTTTTACACGAATCTCAACAAGTTGGATGTACGAATTTCGTATGATTGAAGAAGTGTCCTCTGGAACAATAAACAGTTTAATTGTTCGACCTATGGGATTTTATGAATATTATCTCTCACAGTTAATGGGATATAAATTTGTTACAACTTTAGTTTCTCTGGTTATACCAATAGTAGCAGCAAAGTATTTTAATCTACCTACAGATTTGGCAAAATTGCCTTTATCAGTGTTGTTATGTTTTTATTATTTAATATTAGTTCACACTATTAGTTTTTTAATTAGTTGTGCCGCTTTTTATTTTACAAAAATTTCATCTTTCACGGTTGCAAAAAACTTAGCGCTTTGGATTTTAATGGGTGAGTTATTTCCCTTAGATTTATTGCCAAGTCCTTTTAAAGAGTGGTTCATAGCGATGCCATTTTCAGCAGGCGCATTTCTCCCAGTAGGCTACATTATTGGAAGAGTAGACTTAAATCAAATGGTGCAAGGTTTTGTGTCTGTTACAATTGCATTGATCGTACTTAACTTTTTTGGCTATTTTTTATGGAAGAAAAGTTTAGCAACATATTCTGGAACAGGGGCATAGTATGGTTATTTTAAGAAAGTATCTATCCCTTTATGTAGCCATGTTTAAAGCAAGTCTCATTTCTGATCTTGAATATCGTGCTAATTTTTTTACACGTTTTGTGACTGATGTATTTTGGTACATAGCTCAAATTGTCACTTTCGAAGTTCTCTATCAACATACTGACAAAATTGGAGATTGGGGCTTAAAAGAAATGCGAGTTTTCTTGGGACTACTGTTTGTTATAGATGCGATATATATGATTATCATCCATGAGAACCTAGAGAATATTTCAGAAAAAGTTCGTAAAGGTGATTTGGATATGCTTTTAGCGAAACCAGTTAATTCTCAATTTATGATTACTTTACAAAAAGCCAATACTGCAATACTTGGAAATCTAATACTAGGATTAAGCTGGTTAATTTATAGCTTGAATGGATTAGATGGTTTTAATCCATTAAGACTATTGTGGTTAGTGGTTCTAATTCCTTGTTCAATATCTGTGATTTATGCACTACGATTTGTTTTTTCAGCTACAGCTGTTATCTTCACACGTTCAGAAAATCTTCAATTTCTTTGGTGGCAAGTTTATCGTTTGGGGATGAGACCTGATTCGATGTATTCAACTTGGTTTAAATGGGCCTTGTTAACAATAATTCCAGTAGGAGTTGTGGTGAGTATTCCTGCGCGCGCATTGCTAAATCCACCAGAATATATTTATTTAATCTGGCCTTTAATTTTAGCACCAATACTAATTTATCTAAGTCACAGGTTTTGGAAATTTGCACTTAAGTTTTACTCAAGTGCAAGTTCATAATTATTTTAAATCATATCTTGTGAGATCTAGATATCCTGATTCCGTTAAATTGTACTCACGATAGAGTTCATTTAAAGAATCGTATGTGTCCCAAAAATCTTTGGCCACCCTCGATACACCAAAGCGGTTCCAAAATTTCTCGTAATCTTTTTGGTTTTTAGTATTTATTAGGTAATTTTTAAATTCTTGAAGATCATTTTTTTCAACTCTAAAAAAAGCGTTGGGGTAGTAGCTATAGAATCCCTTTAAAATACTAACTCGATCTTCATCGCTATTAAAACGTAGTTCTTCACCAAGTATCCATGAGATATTGTCATGTTCAGTATTTTTAATGATGTTGTATGCTTCATTTTTTGTCCCATTCGTTATTAAAAGATATGAATTTTCCGGAAGATAATTTGAAAATACCATGCCTTCTGAAGCATTTTTTGAAGTCAACTCACTTAAAATAAATTCAGTTTCGGTCATTTTTGGCGCTTGATAATTAGTACCTAAAGGTACTTGGTGAAACTGTTTCCAGTTAATAACGTCAACATTTCCTCTAACATTTGGATCAAGATAACTAAAAAATACTTTTTCAAAAAATTCTTGCTTGTGGTTTTTTGTATTAAATTTTATTGCGGTAGGGTGTTCTTTACCAATTAGAGGAAATAGATACTCCATTTTTGGTTTGGTCAGTACTCCTTTATACCATTCATTTCGTAATTTTTGTCGTGATTCAGGTGGTAAAAAAGATAAAAATATCTCCTCTCCCTCCATGCGAATTAAATCCATATACATCCGAGTCAGCATTTGATGAGTTACATTGCCATACACATCAAAATTGACAACCAGATTATATACTAATCTTTCCAATAAAGCGTAGTCTAAGAAAAAAGCAGTTTTCGGGATATCTCCCTTAAAGCCCTTCATCACGACAGCATTGTCGTTATGTCTAAAAATAGTCAGAATAGCATTATCGTTTTGTTTATCTCCATCCCATAAATTGTTTATCGAGTATCCCTTAGGAAAAAATTCACGCTGCGAATTTGCCCGTAGTTTTCTGTAGCCTTCCCTGTGGTCAAGGATTTTTTTATTCAACGAAATGGTCTCAAGTGGATTAATGTCGCTCCCCCAAAGGCCTGGTAAGATTAATAAATCTTTGGCCTTTAATTCAAATTCTTGGGATTTAACCATAAGATCTGATTCAGGAGCAATGAACATAACGTAAAATTGCTCTTGTATGGAGTTAACGGCTTTGCTTCCATTGCACACTGGACCCTTAATAAAGGTTGAGACAATATAATGAGAATTTTTCAGCAAAAATCGATAACGAGATTCGACAGGAATATCATAAAAAACTTCAAATGGGTTTTCTGAGGCAAGATCATGATACATTTTATCGTGATCAATTTTTAGTTTAGTCTGCCAATTTTTTGAAAAAAATAATTTTTGCCAATCTGAAACGACCTGGTTACTCAATTCAAATGGAAGATGCGTTTTTGCCACGATAGTTAAATCGAGGGGTTTTAAACAGTAAAAAAATGTTTCAATGTTGGGATGATCGTTTGGCCTTCTACTATTGATCTCATCAAGATTATAGCGATTATTCCCGCATTCGTTTTTAGAACGAATAAGTCTATAAAATTGTCTTGGTTCTTCTTTAAAATAAAAATGTGCCAAAAATAAATGCTCGTAAAGAAAGCGCGAAACAAGTTTTTCTTTTGGACTTTGTTTATTAAAGAATTCTTCTATTGGCTTAATTTTGGAAAGTGAAATTGGGCCAATAACTCTATTGCTTGGGCCAATTGATCCTTTTTCAATCCAACTAATGAGTGCGTTTTTTTCATTGGCAGAAATGGGGGGAAGCCCGTAAGGCATTTTTAAATCTTGGTTAACTTTAAATAAAACCTGAGCTCGCAAATTATCATCAATACAAAAAGCACTATTTTCAACGTTTTTAAAAGGTATGTGTTTTTTATCAATTGAACTTTTCTCATTAATAAAAGTATAAAATAAATTATCTTCAATTTTTTTTGAAGTATTTAATTCAAAAAAACCTAATGCTCTCCAGTCCAATGGAGATTTTCCGTCTATATTGGGTCTAGTCGGAAGAACACTTTTAATTCTAGTTCCATTGTAAACATTCTCATGGTGCGCACCTCGTGCGAATCCATCATAGTTTTGTAAGTTCAACTGGCAAGGTCCATTTAAACAACTATGGCAAGCGATACAACGATTATCGAAAATTGGTTGAATCTTTTCGCGATACTCGTCGGCAGAAGTTGATATAATAAATAGCAATGTGGATAGCTTCAGGATGATTTGAATGGTGTTCATGTAATGTTACTTTTGTTTAATGCCAAATATAGACTCTAATAGTTTTCGATAAATTAAGCGTTGACGATCTTTACTAATAGAGCTTGCTCTAAATGATAATTTGATAGTTAGATAAAAACTAGTGAATATATTAAAGAAAGCAATAATAATCAATCCTAAAATAATATTAAGATAATCAGCAAGTGAAACATTGAAAAAACCAATTGCCGGTAGTGCAAGAAATAGAGTACCAGTCGATAAAGTAATGTGGCGAACATCTAAGGGCAGATGCATGAATTTTAAAATTTCGGGTAATACGCCTAGAAAAAATCCTAAGTAAAGATTACTGAAAATTGTAGAAAAAAAAGTACTTGGCTTTGTTCGAATTCGATTTATTAAGAGTTTATCTAAATCATAAAATATAAAAAAATTGTTAACCCATCCGCCCACTAATCCGTTAGACCATAAAATAAGACCAGTAAAAATTGCGTAAACTGGTACGAGACTAAAAACTTTTAATGAATTTAATGTATAAAAAGCCTTCTCGTTATTAAGAAAATTTTCACCTGATACAAAAAGATACATGTAGTGAAAAATCAAAACAGATGGGATAACCGAAATGAGATTACCAAAAACAGATAAAAGTTGAGATTTTAAAATACTTTTGACTTCATTAATAACTTGTAGCACATCAATGTTTTTTTGATTGTTCGTTAATAAGTTTGCAATTAAAGAAGCAGTGTTGGCAGGTTGTTTTGTTGCAAGTGTAAAGTGAAAATAATGGATGAGGAGAAAACTAGATGAATAATTTACCGTCTGAAAAAAACCTAGCCAAAAGCCGGTTAAACCAGTTTTTGCAATTAGAAATTTAAAAATAACAGTAAATGCAGTTAGTAAGCCACCACCCAATGCCATTTTAAATAAGTGGATAAAATGTTCTTTGTTTTTTGCTATATAATCTGAAGCTTTAGCTGCGTTTATGGTAATAACTTGCTTGGCAATAACTGTAAAGGTAGAGGATGCAAAACTTCTCAATTGATTTTTTTGAGAATAAAAACTAAGAAGTTCATAGATAAATTGGCGTCGATCTTCTAGCGACAGACGTTTAAAGTTGAAAAGCTGATTAATTCTATGTTCCAACGATTTTATTTTTTCTAATTTAAAGACTAAATCACTATCAACCCCTTTTAATTGAAATAACTCTGGCGCTTGATTAATTTTGTCACGGCAAGCTCGTAACAAGATTTCGAATTCATTTTTTATGGTATATACAGCATGGGCGTTTTGTTGTGATTCGGCTCTAAGTAAAGATACCCACTTTGCATTTATTTGAAAAAATACGCTACTATTGATTTTTTCCGTAAAATATCTTTTGTGAAGTTTAGGATCTAGACCTTCAACTGAAAGTTGGGTAACTAAAAATGTGATTGATTCGTTAATGTTGATTTCGATTATTTCACCGGGAATATAATCAGATAAAAAATTATTGATCTTAATAAATTGTTGTTCGTCTAATTCTTTTATCCACTGCACTTGTGATGGTGAAGTAAGTAAATGAGTAAAGTGATGTGATAATTCACAGTCAGTCTGATCATAGATGCTAAACTTAGAAAACAAACGATCCATAAACTCATTAACGAACGAGCTGTGTCGTGTGATGCCATTAGTTGCAAAAAATTCAAATAGACTGATGTTTTGTCCAAATTTTTCAAAATTTTGTCGTATTTTATTTTTGAGGTCATCATTTTTTTCTACAACATAGAATAATAGTTTAATTTTTTCATTTGGAGTTTTATTGCTAAAAATTGATTCTGTAAAAATCCATTTTAACACTGAAGCCAAGAAATAATTGAAATCCTCTTGGTTGTTGGCAGGTTTAGTGTTTAGAATTTTGATAAGTGATTGTTGGTTATTTTCAAGCATTATTAATTATTTTATTTGGTTTATATAACGACACGATAATCTTAATGCTAATGTTAACCGTAAATGAGAATATTAGAAATAAAAAAAGGCACCCCGTGATGGGGTGCCCTGGATTT
The DNA here is from genome assembly GCA_964456675.1 of uncultured Bacteriovorax sp. Taxonomy (GTDB): domain Bacteria; phylum Bdellovibrionota; class Bacteriovoracia; order Bacteriovoracales; family Bacteriovoracaceae; genus Bacteriovorax. Next base: position 51,652 of record CAYWBR010000003.1, read on the forward strand.
AAGCAATTTTTGATAGTTCTATTTGCAGTCTTTCTAGTTCTGTGAGTCTTTTGCCAATCAGTTTCTGAATTTCAGAGTTCTTTTCATTGTTAATTTTGATATCTTGCTCAAGTGATGTGATTTCTAGTGTTATAGCATCAATTTTAGTTGTAAGTACATTTTTCAAGTGGTTTAAATTCTCTTCATTATTTGCGAATTTATTGAGATTGTTTTTTTCTATAGTAGAAGCCATTTCGTTTTTTGAAATATGTTTCTTTTTTGCTGACGATAATGGCGCCAATGAAATTTGAAATTGTTTAGTTTTATTTTGGATCATATTGTATTCGGCCATATGAGCTTGTCTTTTTTCTTTTAAATCTTTTGATAAATCAGATGATTTAATCATATAGAATCCCATTGAGCCTAATAGTCCTACAAAAATTCCAATCTCAAGCATAAAAACTCCCTCGTTTCCATTTAGTCATTGAAGTATAAAATATATTTTTAGCTGAGCGTGGAATACTGGTAGATTTTCCATGGTGCTTAAAAAACTGTCTATAAAATGGACAGGGCCAAACTATTTTTATGATAGATCTTAGGGGTTTTGCGCGAGTGTAATGCTCGGTTTTTTCATAATAAATCGCCCATATTAATGGGATTTCCCAATGAAAATTTAATATTTATCAACAACGTATTTCTTACTGTTGTAAATAGATTATCTTTATTTGATCTACAGACTAGGTGGCTAAGGTCTTTAAAGTTTTATAACCCACATCCGAAAATTAATTTAGAAATTATTTATAACTAAGTTTAATGGAGTATTTTTATGGGAAAATGGTTTAGAGGTATTAGGTTTAAGTTAATGTTAATTAACTTTTTATCGCTAATAGTTCTGCTTTTTGTCGGGCTGTCTGGTTTTCGTACAGTGTCTGCCTTATCAGAAAAATTAAATACAGCTTATAATGTGCGAGCTCCATTAGGGGAAAGTCTCGGAGAGATTCAGTCGGGAGTTCATGCAAGCTTTCGTTGGTTATGGGCCTCTTATGCTACCGATAAAAATATGGATGATAAAAAAAAGTTTATATTTTTAGCAAGAAGTGAAGTGATTAAAATTGATCACGCTATTGAAAAATACCTATCCCTTCCAATTGTTCCAAAGGCGCGAAAAGTATTTACAGAGAAATTTGAACCAAATTGGAAGAAATCAAAAATCATTATAGAGAAAATTATAAAAGAACTAGAAGATGGAAAGTTAGAATCTAGCGAAAGGGCCAAAGAAATTATGGGCCACGAATTAAGATCAAGCTTTGTTCCATTAGGAGAAGTGTTAGTGGAGCTTCGCGAAACTGTAAAAAATGTTAATGCCAGTATTGTAAAAGAGTCGTTGGACTATGCAGATGAAGCCAAAAAAAGTGTTCTTTTTGTCATGCTGATTGGTTCTATTTTAGGGCTAGGCATCTCACTTTTTATAGCTAATTCGCTGGCAAAAAAATTATCAACACTTTCATCGGAATTAAAAAATGCGAGTGATTGTGTTAGTTCAGCTGCTCAGCAAATTGCAGCTTCATCAGAACAATTATCAGCAGCAAGTATTGAGCAAGCTTCATCGCTTGAAGAAACATCTTCATCAGTTTATGAAATGAGCTCTACTGTAAATAAGAATGCTGAAAACGTAAATACAGTTTCGTCGAATTCAGAAATAAGTCAGTCAAGTGCTCATAAAGGAAAAGAAGCGGTTCAAAATATGATTGTGGCAATTGCAGATATCGCCAAATCAAATGAACTGATCATGAATCAGGTGAATCAAGGTAACAGAGAAATTTCAGAAATTGTAAAAGTGATATCAGAAATAGGTGATAAAACAAAAGTCATCAATGATATTGTTTTTCAAACTAAGTTATTATCATTTAATGCTTCAGTGGAGGCCGCTAGGGCGGGGGAAAATGGCAAAGGTTTTGCGGTTGTTGCCGAGGAAATTGGAAACTTGGCACACATGAGTGGTAGTGCAGCACGAGAAATTTCACAGCTTCTTGATAGTAGCATAGTAAAAGTTGATAGCATTGTGAATCAGACTAAAGCAAAAGTTGAGAATTTAATATGTGATGGCAAAACGAAAATCGAGCAAGGTATCGACGTCGCTCATGGTTGTGGTGCCATGCTTGATGAAGTAGTGCACAGTATTTCTAGTGTAACAGTGATGGCACGAGATATTTCTCAGTCAACGAAAGATCAAGCTCAAGGTGTAAGTGAGATTACTCGGGCCATTGCTCAAATAAATGTGGCCACTCAGCAAAATTCTGCAGGAGCATCTCAATCTGCAGCTGCGGCAGAAGAATTATCTGCTCAAGCCAGTATGTTAAAAAATGCAATCGGAGTTTTGGTTGAAACCGTCGATGGTCAAAGTCAAAGAGTTAGCTAGTTAAAAATCCAAAATAATCCGAATCCACCAACAAAATAATTCTGTTTTTTCACCAAGGGACTATTGATAAATTTTGCGTTATCTAAGTAGTCCCATCTTATAAATGGTATAAAAATTGTTTTTGTAAAGTAGCGATGAAGTATAAGTGTAGTTTGAAAACCACTGTAACCGCCATCACTATGGAATTGAGGTCTGTTGCTTCTGGCATATTTTTCTTCTATATCGTAGAAGTGTTGGTGGTATTTTTTTGAAGCAAACATCGGGCCAATGGAAAATTCAGTTTTAAATTTATAGTTCCACTCGCTAGGCTTAGTTATAATATTTAAATATGGAATGGTGAAAATACCAATAGCTTTTAAGTAAGAAGTATCAGTGACAAACGCCTGACGCACAGGTATTTCAAAAGTAATGTCAGTTTTATATTCTTCATTTGAAAAAAGTTTAAATATAAGTAATGGACCTAATTCGAATGAATGGTCAAGTGTAGGCATTCCTTCACGGGCACGATTTTTTTCACTCTCAACATTAAGTCCTAACATTATACTTAATTTGATGGCGAATAAGTCATTGTTAAAGACTGTGCCTTTCACAAATGAAGCTTCAGCCTCTACATTTTTAGATGTGTAATTAAAATAGGGCACAGGATAAGACCAATTTTTAAATTGATCGCTTCCACGATAATGATTTCCAACAACACTTAATAATCCGGCCCAAGCTCTAGCTTACTACTTTTCTCTTCGGCAAAAATTTTTGTCATTGTAGAGAGCAAAATAGTGATTAATGCGGCAAAGGCGAAATGTTTCATACAAACCAAAGGGGCATGTCCTTTAAAATAAAAAACCACCAGTTTTTAATGCTGGTGGTTTTAATGGTGGGTCAAACAGGACTTGAACCTGTGACCACCCGGTTATGAGCCGGGAGCTCTAACCAACTGAGCTATTGACCCATAAAGCAATTGTGTTTGCACAATCGACGAATGAGTATGAATATTATATTGTTTTCTAGATCTTTTCAATTTATTTGAGGTGCTATGGACTTAACATTTTCTAAATATGTGGCCACCGGCAATGATTTTATAATAGCGGATAATCGAAATGGAGTTTTTGACGCTGATAATAAAAAATTTTGGGAAAAAGTTTGCACTCAAAAATGGGGCGTCGGTGCCGATGGCGTGCTCTTAGTTGAAAAAAGCAGTAATCCCACAAGGGATTTTAAGATGCGCTATTTAAATGCTGATGGTGGTGAAGTTTCCATGTGTGGCAACGGGGCACGGGCCATAACATCTTTTTTTCACCATGAATGTAACGGCTCAAAAGAGACATACACCTTTGAAACAAAAAATGGCGTCTATACCTGTAAGATTGATAAGATTTGGGGATTTTGTCTATCGATGACAGAACTCTATGATGAAGCAAGGTTTGATATTTCAAGTTTGGTAAATAACTTAAGCTCACTCTATTTAAACACGGGGGTTCCACATTGCGTGTTTGAAGTTCTTGATGTGGATAATTTCCCCGTGTACGAAGAGGGCAGAAAGGTACGCTATTGCTCTCTTTTTCCAGAAGGGACCAATGCCAATTTTTATATGCGAATTAGTCAAAATCGTCTAAGAGTAAGAACCTATGAACGCGGTGTGGAAAATGAAACTTTAGCATGTGGAACTGGTGCCACGGCAGTAGCGATTGCAGCAGCAAGACGATATCAGATTAAAAATGAAATCGAAATAGAGGTACCAGGGGGCTTATTGCTGGTGCGTTTTAATCATGACTTTTCATCTATTGAACTTTGTGGAAAAGCAGAAAAAATATTTAGTGGAACACTTAATTATTCTTAACTTCATTGACTCTAAATTTGATCATTTGTAAGCTTAATCCTATGAAAAAATATTATATAAGTTCGCTGCTGGCTTTGTTGTTGTTAGTCTTTTCGATTAATAGTGAAGCAAAACTAGCTTTGCATTTAGGTGTTATCTATAAAAAAGGAATTGGGAAAGGGTTTTTTCTATCAAATGAAAAGCATACTATTGAGCAAGTAGATGAAAAAGAAATGGTTAGTGTGACAATGAAAGGCGGTTACAAAATAGATTTACATGCTATTTTTATCACAAGCACTACGGAATATGGACCCTCTGGTTTTGTAAGAATTAAAGGCAACATTGTTAACCCTAAAGGAAAAGTAGTTAAAACGCTTAACGAGCCACCGTTAGACATTTATCTTGGCCATGAAAAGACTGTTATTTACCAAGATAATTCTGGAGAGGAAATTGAATTAAGAATTAGTCCAAATTCTTTTTAGGCTGTAAAGTTATGCGTGCAGATCAAGCATTAATCACAAGGCAATTAGCAAAATCTCGCACTCATGCTCAGGATTTAATAAAAGAGGGTGTGGTTTTCTACGACAGCATACAAATAAAAAAGCCTTCTCAAACAGTTCAAGACCCAGCAAAACTAATTGTACATAAAGAGCATATCTACGTTTCTCGTGGTGCGAATAAATTATTATCAGCAATCAATTCTTTTTCTTTGAATTTTACTAATAAAATTGTTGCAGATGTAGGGGCTTCGACCGGGGGATTTTCGGAAGTTGCGCTACTGGCGGGAGCTCTAAAAGTTTATGCTATTGATGTCGGGCATGATCAATTGGCAGATAAAATAAAAAATGACAAAAGGGTTGTTAATTTAGAAGGAATAAATATTAAAAATGGAGTAATTTTGCCTGAACTGGTTGATGTGGCAGTTGCCGATCTTTCATTTATTTCACTCAAATTAGTAGCAACGCAGATAATGAATTTACTTAATGATGAAGGTGAGGCAATTGTTTTAATAAAGCCTCAGTTTGAAGTAGGACGAATTGGGATTGGTAAAAATGGTATTGTAAAAAATGGTGAATATACTAAAAATGCAATACTGGCACTCTATCAATTCTTATTAGAAATAAAAATTGCAGTTAATGGTTTTGCTAAATCAGATACAATTGGTAAGGATGGAAATCAAGAATACTTTTTTCACCTAAGTAAAAAACTTCCTTCTTACTTATCTGAAAAAGAATTATTAAAAAAATTAGGAGAATGGGAACTATGAAAAAAATGTTATGTGTCTTTTGTGGTTCTTCTCCTGGGAAAAATTTAAAATATATGGATTTGGCCCGAGAGCTAGGTCTTAAAATGGGAGCGAAAGAGATTGGATTAGTCTATGGAGGCGCATCGATAGGACTCATGGGCCAGATTGCAGATGCTTGTCTTGAAAAAAAATCGAAAGTTGTGGGGGTTATTCCAGATAGCTTAACAAAATTAGAAATTGCACATAAGGGGTTAACTGAAAATCATATTGTAAGTAACATGCACGAGAGAAAAAAGTTAATGTATGATTTATCAGATGCTTTTGTCGCTATACCGGGTGGAATGGGAACGCTTGATGAGATTTGTGAAATTTTGACTTGGGCACAATTGAAATATCATAACAAGCCTTGTTTTATATTAAATACTTTTGGGTTTTATGATGCACTGCTTGAGCATTTTCGTTTTGTAAATAACGAAGGATTTTTAAAAAAGGAACATTTGGATTTGGTAAAAGTCGTATCTTCGATTGATGAGTTACTAGAGCAGGTTTTATTGCCATAAACTTGAGCATCGTTTATAATTTATCTCATATTTAGACATATTTATTAAATTTGTTATAGGAAAGATCCATGGCGAGATTAATCGTTTTTGTTACTGTTCTCATTGGTTTCATTTTAGTACTAACTCTACATAGTTTTAAAAGCACACCGGTGGTAAATGATCGATTTGATGTTTCGAAAATAGTTAAAGCGCCCCACACTTCAACATTGGTATCTGCAGATTCAACGAATAGTGATAATCAAGCAACAGAAGCACCAGCTGAAGTTAAGGCAGAATTTGTAGTAGAGTTAAATACGCCTGAGCTTGAAAATGGACATAAGGTTTACGCAAAGTGTGTTGTTTGCCATGGACAAAGTGGTGAAGGTAAAGCTGCACAAAAAGCTCCACGCATCGCAGGTCAATTTGATTGGTACGTTGAAAAACAATTAAGCGATATGAAATCAGGTGCTAGGATAAATGATCTTATGACTTCTATCGTAAAGGGACTTTCAGAACAAGATATAAAAGACGTCTCTTCTTACGTTTCAAAATTTCCTTGGAAATAATTTAAGATGGCCCTTTATTCTTATCAGGGCACTTCACCATTACTAAGCGAGGGAGTCTATATTGCTCCCAGTGCAGACGTCGTGGGGAAGGTTGTTCTCGGTGTTGATGTTTCCATATGGCACGGCACTGTTTTGCGCGCAGATGTGAATTGGATAAAGATAGGGGATGAATCTAACGTTCAAGATCTATCCATGCTTCACGTAACAAAAGATGCTCCACTGACAATCGGAAAATGTGTCACAATCGCCCATTCGGTCAATCTACACGGCTGTACGATAGGTGATCATTGCTTAATTGGAATTGGGGCCATAATTTTAGATGGTGCAATTATTGGCGAAGGGTCTGTTGTAGCAGCTGGGGCACTTATTTCGCCCGGTAAAGTAATTCCTCCAAACAGTCTAGTTATGGGTGCCCCAGCAGTGATAAAAAAAGAACTGTCAGAGAGTGAGAGAGAAAAATATAGTGAAAATTACAAAAACTATAAGAGATATAAAGAGGATTATTTAAATCCAAACATTGTTAAGATAATAAACTAAAAAAGCCACCTAACCGTTGTCGGTTAGATAGCTTTTTTTCTTCCAGCAAATGATGCTTATTCATCAAGTGGTGGGTTTTTAAAAAGTGCATTCACTGATTTTCCATCCATTACTTTTACATGCAATAAAATACGATCAGCTTTTAATTTTTTTGGCACCATTACTTCATATTCAAATGGAACTTCTTTTTTTGGACAGAACTCTCTTACTTGTTTCATAAGTGGCATAATAGTATAAGCATCTTCGCCGTTATCCTTAATTTCTATTTTTCGCAATTCAAAACAATCACTTGGATTGTAGCCTTTAAGGATAATTTTATTCCCAATTCCAAGGCGCTCGATGTTTACAACATTGGCATATACTTCAGGTTCGATGGCATCACTAATTGCTTCATTAACAACCAGTCGTGAAAGTTTTTGATGTTCCGAATTCTCATTTACGACGACATCGTATTTACCTTTATCTAATACGCCGACACTTACAACTTGCATAAAAGGCACAATCATTTCAGGACAATAAGTACCAATTCGATTGTCTTTTAATGCTTTTACTCCTACATTTACTTTCTTTCCTTGGACGGAAACTTTAGTTAGTGGAGACTTATAGCAAAGATTGGGTAAATACCCAGTTACAATAACCTCTGCATGATCATCTGAGTCAAAACCTGCAGGTGAAAAAATATGATTAACTGGAACTGATACCTCATTTGAAACTTGTGCCATCGCACTTGCAGATACTACCACTAATAATCCCATCATTTGTTTAAGAGTTTTCATTGTACCCTCCAAGGTTTTTCTTCTCTTTTCAAAATCAGATTAAAACTTTTAAATGAAAGTGAACCTGAGAGAGAATAAATTTGATTTAGATATTTGTCGTCAAAAAAGCTGAGTTAGGTCATGACTGTATATGCTGTTAAAATGATATGACAGAGGCAAGTTCATAGGGAGGGCTTATGAAGTATCTATTGTTGATTTTATTTTTTGGACTATTGAGTTTTACAGACACATCTGCCGAAATAGAAGAATCGTGTTTTCCTAAATCGAAATTCCGCTACGGTAAAAATATGAAAAATTTTAACGGTGGTATCAATGAGTTTGAATTTAATCAACTCATAGAACGAGTTAAAAAAAATATGGAACCGATGATATATGCACAGACTAAAAAGAAAGTTATTTTTGAAAAAAACTGGAGTGATGACGAAGTAAATGCACATGCTACTCGTGATGAAGACGATAACTTAATTGTCATGCTCACCGGAGGTTTAGCGCGACATCCGTTAATGACAAAAGATGCTTTTATGCTAATTATCTGTCATGAAATTGGACATTACTTAGGTGGAGCACCAAAACAGTTTCGAGGAAATACGACGATGAGATCTTGGTCTTCAGTAGAAGGGCAAGCTGATTATTTTGCTACTACCAAATGTTTACCTGTCGTTTTTCAAGACAAAACTGAAACAAAAATTTTAGATCGATCAGTTTTACCAGAGGTCAAAAGAAAAGCATATTTGAGATGTGATAATGATTTATGTGCACGAATTGTTGTGGCCGGATTACAGATAAGTTCAGTGTTTGCGTCCTTGAAAGAAGGGGTACAAATTCCGGACTTATTAAGTAGCGATAAATCAATTGTCGAAAAGACGCTGACAAAGCATCCAGCTCCACAATGTCGTTTAGATACGTTTGTTATGGGAGCTAATTGTGATGCCAGATGGGATGAACCATTTAATGATTTGGACCCAAAAGCTGGAGCATGTTTATTTGCTAATAAAAATGCTAGGCCTCTTTGTTGGTACAAAGACGAGTAGCATAGCGTTCAGTATCGTGGATACGGTCGGCGATGTACTTTGAAAAATCGGCATAACGATCAGTAGGTAAGTCCTTTGGCACAACAATAGGAGAACCGATAACTATATAGATGGTAGAAAATGGTTTTGGAAATCTAAATTGGTCCCAACTTTTTTGAAAAGTCCAATATCTGGTGGCAAAAGCGCCATAGGGTACAATTGGGCAATCCGCCTGCTTGGCCATTTCTATAACACCAAATTTAACTTGGTACTTTGGTCCTTTTGGGCCATCAACGGTAATGGCACCAGGAATTCCCTTTTTCAATTTTTTCACCATTTCCACAAGAGCTTTTTGTCCGCCACGGGTAGAAGATCCGCGAGCAGGTTCATGTCCAAATTTTTCACAAGTAACTGCAACAAGCTCCCCATCTTTTGACTCAGAAATGATCATAGTGAATTTATCGCTTGGGTTACAGTGAGCAAGTATACCCCCCACAAGATTTTGGTGCCAAATAGCAAAAATATATGTCTTATTTGGTCCAAGAGATTTAGCCTTTTCTTTGTTGGTTGCGTCTATAAAGTGAAATCTATAGGTAAATTTCAGCGCTCGAAGAAACAAGTACAATATGTGTGCAATTATTTTATTTAACATGAATATAGATTATTCGTTATTAAACAAGTGGTCAAAGGATATACTCAACACTTTAAAAGAATCTATTTTTATAATGTGAGCTCTTTGTATATAATCAATTATTGATTTGAAAGGAGCTAGTTTTGGAAATAGGGATGAGTTGGTGGATTGGTTTCCATTTATTTGTATTTGGAATGTTAGCACTAGATTTGGGAGTTTTTCATAAAAAAGACCATGTGATAGGTGTTAAAGAATCATTAATCTGGACCATGGTTTGGGTTTTTTTAGCGTTTTGTTTCGCCGGTGGAATTTATCAATTTATTGGACACCAAGAAGCCATGGAGTTTGTGACTGGATTTGTATTAGAAAAAACTCTTAGTGTAGATAATATCTTTGTTATGACGGTAATTTTTAGTTATTTCAAAGTCGAGCCGAAGTACCAGCACCGGGTATTATTTTGGGGAATATTGGGTGCTCTTGTAATGCGAATAGTGTTTATTTTAGGTGGTGTTGCACTTTTATCAAAGTTTCACTTTTTAATGTATTTTTTTGGGGCTTTTCTCGTTTACACCGGTATAAAAATGCTTATTTCGGATGACGAAGAAGTTAATCCTGAAGAAGATGTTGTTTATAAATTTTGCCGCAAATATCTAAGAATGACCGAGCACTTTCATGAACAGAAATTTTTTATTCTAAAAGATGGAATACGATATGCCACACCTCTGTTTATGGTACTTGTTATCGTGGAGAGTACCGACTTAATTTTTGCAGTCGATTCCATACCAGCAATATTATCAGTTACAAAAAATTCATTCATCGCTTATACCTCTAATATTTTTGCAATTTTAGGTTTAAGGTCACTTTATTTTGCCTTTGCAGGAGTTGTGAAATACTTCAGATTTCTTAGCTATGCACTATCCATTGTTTTGATTTTTATCGGATTAAAAATGCTGACGAGTGGTTTCTATCATGTAAATACGACTATTTCGCTAGCAATTGTTGTGGGAGTAATTTCGGCTTCAATAGGTGCATCGTTAATTTTTCCAGAAAAAAATAATCATTAGAAGGTTATAAGCTTATCCGATATAGATTTTCGTACTTTAGTTTTATGTGAATTGCGTAAGGTTTAGTATAAGTATTATAAAAATTTAAATTGGAGAATTAGATGTTTGATTATGTAATTGCAGGTCATACTGCCATGGAATGGGGAATTTTCAGTATGATCGTTTTGGTCATGCTAGCACTTGATTTAGGAGTTTTTCACAAAAAATCCCATGAAGTCTCGGTTAAAGAAGCGATGACTTGGACAGTAGTTTGGATTTTTTTGGCCATGTGTTTTAATGCCTACGTTTATTTTAATCTCGGCAAACAAGCAGGGTTAGAGTTTTTTACAGGATACCTCGTCGAAAAATCATTGAGTCTCGACAATATTTTTGTCATCTCAATAATTTTTAAATATTTTGCGGTACCTAATGCTTATCAGCACAGAGTTCTGTTTTGGGGAGTGTTTGGGGCACTGGTGTTTCGTTTAATATTTATATTTGCTGGAGTTGCTTTAATTCAAAAATTTCATTGGATGATATATGTTTTTGGAATTTTTTTAGTAGTGACAGGCATAAAAATGATGTTTGAAAAAGACAAAACTATGGATGTGGAACAAAATCCAGTAGTAAAGTTTGCTAGGAAATACCTCAAACTAACACCTCATTATCATCATGATAATTTTTATATTTACGAAGGAACTGTCAGAAAATTTACTCCATTATTCTTGGTTCTTATCTTAATCGAAAGTACCGATTTAATATTTGCGGTTGATTCTATTCCGGCCATCTTGGCCATTACACCAGATCCATTTATAGTATTTACATCGAACGTATTTGCAATTTTAGGCTTAAGGTCGCTCTATTTTGCATTGGCCGGTGTATTGGATAAATTTCATTTACTCAAGTATTCTCTGGCAGCAATTTTGGTTTTTGTTGGAATAAAAATGTCAATTGTTGATCTTTATAAAATTCCAACGAATATATCGGTATTGGCCATTGCGGGACTACTGGTAATGGGCGTTGTTGCATCTTTAATTAAGCCAGTAGCAGGGAAAAACATTCCCAACTAGTTAAAAACGACCTTCCCCCTTAGAATTAGAAAGTTATTTTTGACAAATAGCTTTAATTTAGTAGGGGGAGTTTTTTGAAAAAATCTATATTTATTTTTAGCATTTTCTTTTCAACTCTTTTTACCATTAATGTATTTGCTCAATTTAAAGTCAAGATAGATATGAAACATGTTGATGATGAGTTTATGACTACGCGAGAAATAGAGACACAATATAATCGCGATGTAACTTATGTTGACCAAAATTCAGAGCGTAAATATGTGTTGAGAATTTCACCGGTAAGAACGCTAAAGGTTAATGGTCAAAACATAAACCCTGTCCAATTTGACTTAAAGGTTTATGATAAATTTGAGAAGCTAATTACTAAACCTCAGACCATAACTTCTTTTTATCGGCCAGAAGCGAATTTTACCATAGCTTCAAAATCAGATCTTAAAAAGCTAGAGACGGGAATCAAAATCACTATTCTTCAGTAATTTAAATTAAACCGCGCAAATAATTTTCAAATCGGTCAAAAATACTATTGGTGAGTTTTTCTTTGTGCTCATACTGCATTTTTACTAAATCACATTTTTCATCAATGGCCACTGCTTCAATGAAATCCAATAACTGGCCGCGAATGCCTTCGGCTTTTAATCCATGGTTTGCAATCGTTCGAATCTCTTTTATGTGTAAGATTTTTCCAAGCACATGGTTCGGATTTATCTCATAACTAAGAATTCCATAGCACTGGTCGCCCTCGAATAGGCCAATAAGATTATGCAAATTTTGCTTCTGAGTAAATTCATGGCGCAAGTTAAACTCGTAAAACGATAAGTGAGATTTATTGGCATAAAATGCACTAAAAATTCTTTCAAAATCTTCTTTGACTGTTATAAGTCGTATATCCATGTATTAAGGTTATCTTAATTTAGAAAAAGTCCAAGCAAAATATAAGGGAATTTAACTTAAAACTGACATCAGTTGATGTTTTATTTGTTAAAATTTTGTAGTTTGGCCATTTGATAGAGGTATAAATGAAAAAAATTTTGATATTGATAGTTTTACTCGGGTTTAATCTGTGTTCAGTAAATGCAAATTCAGAACCAATTAAAATTTTAGTGCTTGGTGATTCTTTGGCCGAAGGATATGGACTAGATGAAAAAATGGCTTTTCCAAAAATAATAGAAAATGAATTAAAAGGTAAAAATAAAAATGTAGATGTTATAAATGCAGGAATTAGTGGATCTACTACCGCCAGTGGGGTGCAGCGATTAAAATGGCATTTAAAAAAGCCAGTAAATATTTTGCTTTTAGAATTAGGTGCAAATGATGGCTTAAGAGGTTTGAAAATTGAAGAAACTAAAAAAAATATAATGGGTATTATCCAATATGCTAAAAGTAAAAAAATCAAAGTAGTATTACTTGGTATTTTGATGCCTCCAAACTATGGAAGAGAGTATACTCAAAAATTTGAAAATATGTATAAAGAAATAGCACAAAAAGAAAAATTACCATTCATTCCATTTCTCTTAGAAGGTGTTGCAGGTGAGCCTACACTAAACTTGCCAGATGGAATTCATCCAAATCAAAAAGGGCATGAAATTATTGGAAAAAAAATAGCAAAATTCTTGGAGAAATTAATATGAAAATAAAGATATCAAATCTATCTAAGTCTTTTTATCAAAATAAAACAAAACTTCAAATTTTAAAAAATATAAACGTCGAAATCAACGAGGGAGAAATTGTTGCACTATTAGGAAAGTCTGGAAGTGGTAAATCAACATTGTTAGCACTCATGGCCGGCCTTGATCGTCCAGATAGTGGTTCTATCGAAATAGATGACAATCATATAGAAAAGATGAATGATACTCAATTGACAGACTGGAGAGCACAAAATATCGGTATCGTCTTCCAGCAGTTTCACCTGGTATCCCACTTAACAGCGCTAGAGAATGTCTGTCTATCGTTAGAAGTAAAATATAATAACAATATAAAAGTGAATATGGAAAAAGCCAGTGCTTGGCTTAAAAGTGTTGGACTCGAAAAGAGGGAAAAAAATTTTCCTTCAATGCTTTCAGGAGGAGAGCAGCAGAGAGTTGCAATTGCGAGAGCTTTGGCACATAACCCTAGGTTAGTTTTGGCGGATGAACCAAGTGGTAATTTAGATATAGAAACTGGAAAAGCGGTGATGAATAAATTATTTGAAATCATCAGGTTAAATAAAATGACGCTTATTCTTGTCACTCATGATGAAGAATTGGCAAAAAGAGCAGACCGTATAATAAATTTAGAAAATGGGGAATGTATAAATGCTCCATAAATTATTACAAAATTTTCGCTCATCACCCTCGTTCAATATATTTTTTATCCTGTGTTTTTCACTTGGAATTTCAGGGTTGTTTTTAGTTGAAGCCTTTAAGTCAGGAGTAGAAAAAAAAGTAGCGACAAGTGCAAAGAATTTTATTGCCTCAGATTTGTCCATCACCGTTCGTAGACAGTTTAATGACTTAGAGAAGAAAACCATATTAGATTATTTAAAAAAACAAGAAGTAAATATTTCTTCCTGGCTTGAGACTTATTCTCTAATTTCATATAATGGAAAATCGAAATTGGCCGACCTTAATTTTGTTGCTGAAAATTTTCCATTTTATGGTGGTGTAACTTTTGAAGATGATTCTTTGTCTACAAGCGAAGATTGGGGCGTTTTACACGAGAAAAATGATCTGTGGATAAGTCAAGATTTGGCCTGGGAGCTTGGTGTAAAAATAGGTAGCAAAATTAAAGTTGGAGAATCGAGTTTTATTGTATCAAAAATTTTTATTAGAGATCAGTTTAGTTCTTTTCGTGGATTTAATCTCGCACCGAAAGTATTCCTCTCAAAAATCAAACTTAGCGAAACAAAATTAATGTCATTTGGTTCAACTGGTACTGATTCGATACTTTTAAAAATTAATGCCGAGAATTTAATTAATACTGAAAAAACTATTAAAAAAGAATTAACAAAGCTATTAAAAGATCCTTTGATCAAAGTTAAAGGCCCAAAAGAGGCAAGCGAACAAATTGGTCGAAGTCTAAACTATTTGTCAGATTATCTAGGCCTGATCACGCTATTAACCTATATTTTAAGTCTCATAGGTCTTTATTATTTTACTCAGTATTTTCTTTCTAAAAACCTTAAAAATATAGCTATTTTTAAATCCCTTGGATTTAAGCCAGTTCATCTTTTTACAATGTATTTAATGCATCTTTTAATGCTGAGTATTTTTTCATTAATAATCTCCACCACATTAATGTCTATAATATTCCCATTCATGGAGCATATAATATCAAAGAATGTGGGGGAACAATTTATTCTTAATCTAGATACTTTTGTTATAAGTAAGGTTGGAATTGTTTCAGTTGTTGGTTGTCTTTTTGGTTTATTTCCTATTGTTTTTGGAGCAGTCAAAATTCCAGTTAATCTTGTATTTCAGAACTTACCACAAGAGTTAAATCAAATTTCAAAATATTTTTATTTTCCACTGGTGGTATACATAGTTTTTTTATCCATTCTTATATCTCATTCTATAAAAATAGGTTTGATTTTTGTTTTCATATTATTTTTAATGATTTGTTTAGGTTATATTTTTTTTAGTACTTCAAATTTTTTTATAGAAAAATTGTCTTTTTCTGCAAATATCGTTTTACGACATGGGGTTTTGGCCATGACTCGGTATTTTAATTCTTCGTTTACTATCTTTATGTCACTAACCCTGGGGATAAGTCTTATTGTTCTTATTTTACAGATTGAGAAAACCCTACTTAATGAATTTTCAGTAACAAGTTCAGCAAAGCGACCAGACTTATTTATATTTGACTTGCAAGATGACCAAGGAGATAAATTTAAAGAAGTTTTGAATACGCAAAATATTCAGACTACTATGTTCTCTCCAATGATTAGGGCCAGGCTTATAAAAATAAACAATGAGGACATTTCGTTAGCTCGTGACAGTGATGAAGAAAAAAAATTTGAAACAAGAGAAGAACAAAATCAAGAAAGATTTAGAACAAGAGGAATAAACTTAAGTTATCGTAGCGAACTTTCTTTGTCGGAAACAATTGTAAAAGGGAAGATTTTCCAAGGTAATTGCAATGGTGAAAGTATTAAGTGTGAAATTTCACTTGAAGAATCCTACGCAAATAGAATGAATATATCTCTTGGTAATTATCTTCGTTTTGACGTGAGTGGAGTCGAAATAGAAGGAGTTGTAACGAGTTTTAGGAAAGTAAAGTGGACGAGTTTTGAGCCAAATTTTTTTATTCTATTTCAACCCGGCATATTGGAAGATGCCCCCAAAACTTATCTTGCCTCTTTTAGGGTTAGTGGGCCAGAGCAAAAAAGGCGAGTGTTTAATTTGGTGGCGGAGCATTTTCCAAATGCTTCACTTTTGGAAGTATCTGAGGTGATACGAAAAATCAATGAAGTATTTACCACAATGTCATTTGCTATTAAGTTAATTGCATATCTCTCATTGCTTGTTGCTTTAACTGTTGTTTGTGCAGTTAGCTTTAATCATTTAGAATTAAAAATAAATGAAATAAACTTACTTAAGATTTTAGGTTTAAATCGAAACAAAATAAGATGGATCTACAGATTCGAGTCTGCAATATTAGTTTTTTCCAGTGTTGTCGTTGCCTTAATTATGGGAAGCATGGCTTCTTATGGAATACTGGTATATGGATTTAATTTTCTTATCGACTTTAATTTTTATATGATTATGAAGATTTTGTTTGGGGTACTGTTGATCTTATTATTTGTAGTTAATATAAAAATCGTACAATTAACACGTTTAAAAAATAAAACATACCCCCTTAATAATTAAGGGGGGCATGCTATTTAATCTCGCCACTCAACATTACCTGATCCTAAATGGTATAAAGCTTTTTTGATTTCAACATCGCCAGATTTAACGGCATCATCAATTATTTTTGAACGCAAGCGCAAGTCTTCTGATACACCGATAACATTAGACCAGCTTTCAACAACAACACCTTCAGAGCGTGGCAGGTCAGAAAATTTACGAACTCTTGGATGGATATCTCCGACAAGTTTATTTAGCCATGAACTTCCAGCATCAGCTCCTTTTAGTGTGTCTAGCGCGGCCTTCACCGCCCCACAAGACTCGTGTCCCATGACAACTATCAAATTTGTGCCTAGGTGTGATACCGCATATTCAATGGATGCGATGGAGGAAGAGTCTAGCATTTGCCCTGCAGTTCGAATAACAAAAATCTCTCCTAAGGCTTGGTCGAAGATAATTTCAGGAGGAACCCTTGAGTCAGAGCACGATAATATAACGGTATGAGGCTCCTGGCCGGTTGCTAGCTTTTGACGATCTTTTATTGCCTTACCATCTTTACGTAGTGACATTTGCATATATCTTTTATGTCCTGCTAAAAGTTTGGTATACGCCGATTGTGGTGAATCTTTTCCTTTTTTTCGAGCATGGTGATTGTCGTGAGAACTCTCTGATTTAACCTGGTGGTCAGGTTGTGCATTTTCATGGGAAACAGACTTATGTGTTTCGCTGATAGGTGCTGAATGAGCATCGTGACCAGAAGACGCATTGGCATTTACAATTAATAGCTGATAAGTAATTAGAACACAAAAAATTTTTGATAACTTGTTCATTTTAAACCTTTGGATATTATTAAAATTGTTTTTTACTACTAAGCACTCATAGGAATCGTAAGCGTAACGGTTGTTCCCCCATTTTCTTTTTCATCATTAGATTGTTGACTTGCGATATGAAGTTTAAAGCCATGTAACAATAGAGCATAACGGCAGAATTGCAGACCAATACCTTCGCCTGTTTCGCCATGTGTTCCAAGTCTTTGTTGCGTTTTATCAAATTTAAAGATTCTTGTTACTTGTTGCTCGCTCATTCCAATACCATAATCGATTATACTAATATCAATCTTTTCGTTATTTTTTTTTGCTAAAATTTCAATTTTTGAATTTTCTCGTGAATATTTTAATGAATTTGAAATTAGGTTGTTTAAAACATAATTAATAAAAGTGTGACGATCAGCAATGAACTCGATGTCTTTGGCATTTGGAGTACTTAAAATAAGAGTTATGTTTTTGTCCAAAATATTTTGTTTGTATTTTTCTTTAAATTCAATAAATACTTGATTCAAGGATATTGGTTCAAGATGCAAAATTTTCTTTCCTGACTTAAGCGCATTAAGTTCACGTATTGATTTAATAATGTTTAGAATCGATTCACCTGATTTTTTAATTCTATTTGTTATAGGGGTAAATTGATTTTTAATGTCAGCATCTTCAATGAACTCAATACTCATATTAATTATTGAAAGTGGGTTTGCTAGGTCATGGCAAAACATGCTGAGAAGAGAAGATCGCTCTTCTTTTTGATCTCTCAGAATGTTTTCATAGTTTTCTTTTAGTAAAAATAGTTCACTCCATTCATTTAAAATAATGGCAATATAGTCAAGTAAGGCATAAGTAGTTTTGCTATTCATATTTTCAGGAGTTGAATACTCGAATACTATTTTATTTTTGTTAATTAACTTTTTGTAAGTGATGAGCGATCGACATTTTGAGTGTGTATAAAAATTGAATATTTGATTATCTTTTTCAAGACTATAATGTGTTATAACAATAGAGAGATTTTGCTCTAATTGGTTAAGAAAAACATAGAGATTTTTATCGAAGTGATCACTTCTTTCGAGGGATAAGAGTTCATTAATCTTATTAATGTACGAGACAATCATTCATCCATTCTCACATTTAATTGATTAAATTATACTTCAAAGTTAAATTTATTTAATGAGGAAAAAAACACCCTTACATTAATTTTTTTCAACATAGACATTTTTCTATGTTTTTAAGTTAGAATAGAATTGATGGCTTGTACAAGTAGGATATGTTTATGCTTAAAAAGATTTTGATATCATTGATGACCCTGACTCTTTTACTCGGTTGCGTATCGCAAGATGAAAAACCGAAAATTTCAATTTCACAATATGCTAAACAAGTCACAGAAATGAATATAGTCATCGATAAGCTGATGAACGAGCCAAATCCAAAAACATTGCATGATATGGCTTTTGGAGTAGAGAGTACTCGGGTAGTGCTCTGTGATCCTATTGGAGATGAGTGTAATTTATACTACAAACTGATTAATAAAATGGTATTTGTCACAAATGATGGGGAATTGTCTGATAATGATAAAGTACTATTAGAGAAGATGAAAAATGAATTGCAAAGTGAAATAAAAAGAACCGAAGATATTCTTATTAAAGACTGGGAAAAATTTATTACCAAAAATCCAGAGAATAAATAAAATGATTAAATTATTCATAACTTTTATAATTATTGTGTCATCAAATTCGATGGCAATTACGCTTAGGACGGTTTCTCAAGATAATTCAAAAATAAAATATAATGCACACAGCGACGACTCATTTAAGTTGCCTGGGTTTTGTCGCGAAGTTGCAAATTTTGTCTCACAAAAAATTAAAAATCTTCAAATAATAGGATTTGAAAAAGAGGTGCCGATACAACGAATTGAGCAGTTTTTAGAAAGAGATCAAATCGATATTTTCTTTTGCCTGCTAAAGACAAAAGAGCGGGAGCAGAAATTTAACTATATAGATATTCCATTATATGAAGTTAGTAATTCTGTGTTGATTAAAGCAGATGATCCATTGTCGAAAAAAAATGATTTAAATTTTGAAGATTTTAAAGCCCAAGGCGTTGTATTGGTTAACCGTGGAAGTGCACTTGTTAATCAATTAAAAAAAATGGGAATAAAGTATAATGATGGCGGAAAAGACGATTGGCAGATATTGAATTTACTAGATTCAGGAAGAGGAAGATTTTTTTATGGTCAGGATGTTACATTAAAATATATGTTGCAAAATCACCCCGATAAAAAGAAATACAAAATCTTAAGGATGAAGGAGAGTTCTAACGCTCAATATGTTGTCTATTCAAAAAAGCTAGATAAGAACGTAGTTTTAGAGATTGAAGAAGCAATTGCCGGTATTAAACGCGATGGTTCCCTGGATAAATTATACAAAAAATATTCTTTAAAAATGTTGGCAGCAACGATTTTGAGCTATTTAGTCAGGTAAAATAAATTCTACCATTGTTTAAAAATTTGATAATATATTAACTAACAACACATTTTCAAAGGAATGAATTATGCTAGAGATGGAGAAGCAGACTATTGTTGAATTTTTAAAATCAACTGATCCTGAAATGGAGTTTGATGGCGATTTAACAATTCAAGATTGTATTGAATTGTTAATGGATAAAATATCAGAAATGGAAGTCGATTACTCAATTCTTTCAACTGCATTTGTAAATGGTGTGAATCCAGAGCGCTTTGATGAATTTCACGAGCAGGTAATGCTTCAATATGACAATATTGAAGATGGAGATGAAGTGCCAGAATTTGTTCTAGATCAAATCGCAGCTTATTATCGTTAATTTTGTATCTCCCCCAGGCTCCATGTTATTGAACCTGGGGGGATTATACCGGCCATATTATTGGCAATTTATATCATATTAGTATTAATTTATTCTTACGATTAAGCTGATAAACCATTATATGTTCACAATCAAAACCTAATCTCTTTTTCCAATAGCTTCGCTCATTTATACTTTTATTATGATGGATCCCCAATTTAACAATTCGGATTACTATATTTTTAGGCCAAAATGTATTTGGGATGCTATTTATTTTTACAGATACATTAAGTGCTATAGTGTCTATGCTGTACTTCGTAAAAAACCTGTATATATTCGCAAGGGAGAAATTCGTGAAATTTTCGAGTTCCAAGATCACTCTCTTGTTGAGCTAGAGTGTAGAACTCATTGCTCGAACGGCACTGTATTTTATCCCAAAAGCTTAGTTAAAGAAACACTTGGTAACGATTACAATACATTTATTACTAAGCGAAGTTCAAATCATTATTATGTGCGAAGGTATTTTGGAAAAATGCACGAATGTCTACCGTATCTTTATATCGCGATATTAGTATTACTTTCATTTTTAGTGTGTAAATTATATTCCCATTTTATTTTTCCATATTGTATAGAAGGGAGTGACGGTGGTAATGCAAATTGCAATCACTCAGAAGCCTTTGTAATGTATGCCCTTTGGTTAATTAGTTTTTTTTCTTTAGGTCTGTACTTTACATTTTACGTTAGCAAGATAAATAAGCACAATTATTGTGTCCCAAAAACGAAGTGGATTGGGATATCATTTATAATTATTAGTCTTTTTTTAGGCATTAAAATTAAAGATGATTTTATAGCAAATGGAATGCACCAGAAAACTTTTGACATGTTTCAAATGGCTAGATATCCAGCCGCTGGCAATATTTTAAAAATTGATAAATAACTATTTTAATCTATAATCTTCTAATGAATAGATTAATAAAAAAAATTTGGATAGATGCTGATGCATGTCCGAGAGCCGTTAAGGATCACATTTTTAAATCCGCATCGCGATTAGATATTCCGGTAGTTTTAGTTGCAAATTCACAAATGAATATTCCCTTATCTCCAAAAATTGAACTTGTGGTTGTAAAAAAAGGTGATGATGTCGCTGATAAATACATTATTGATCACGTGTTTGCATTTGAACTAGTGGTTACGGCAGATATCCCGCTTGCCGCTGCAATAGTCGAAAAGAATGCATTTGCTCTTAATCCTCGTGGCGAAATTTACACCGAGGATAATATTGGCGAAATATTATCCATGCGAAATTTTATGAAAGAATTGCGCGACAGTGGCAGTATTACTGGCGGTCCATCTAATTTTAGCGCAAAAGATATTGCTGAATTTGCTAATTCATTAAATAAATTATTAACAAAAATTTCTGCAAAGTAACTTTAAAGATACAGGTTGTATTCCTCAATACCAATTCCTTGCAGCGAGCTGATTTGTTAAGCTTGTAGATGGATGGTCTCGGAAATAATTATCTGAACACTACGGAAGGACTGAAGACGCCATCCAGAATTACTTTCAAAAGATTAAGAAGAAAGCAATCCAGCCGTCTTAGGCGGCAGGAATGATTTTCAATTCAATTTTTGGATTTAATTGTTTAAGAAGTGAATAAAGGTAATCGATTGAAAAATGTTCAATGCGATATTTAACAATCCAATTAATTCGAGACTTATCCACTTCCAGTAGATTTGCAAGTTCAACTTGAGTCATCTTATGTTCACGAAGATAAACAATAAAATTTTTGCATAGTTCAAATTTTATTTTCTCAACGTCTGTTGCGTCGTCAGGTATTAAGACTGAGAAGTCATCATCGGACATTGAATTTAATAAATCATCAATTTGTTTTTTATTTGGGTATTTCATTCCATTCTCCTGTCTCTAAATAGAGTAATAACTCCGATATAAAAACATCCATCTTGTAGAAGCCAAACGAGCTTATACCATTTTTCTTCATATTTAATTTTGGTCATGAAATATTCAAATTCATCTTGGGTACTTACAGACTTGAACTCACGGCCATCAAGTTTTGCTACAACTTTTAAAATTAAAGAATCATCAATATGATCAGCATGCTTATCGACATGTTCATCTATAATGATCTTTTCAATCAAAATTCCATTAACCTTAATATGAGGGATCAGGTGCTCTCTTCTCATGAGTTTTAATATAGCATGAATTGCAAATACTTGCAACTGTCCTTGTGAATATGGAAAATACTGTATTTCAATAAGGGGTCGAAAATTGGAAAGACGAAAGAATTCTGTCCACTTTGAAAAAAGTATTCAAGAGCTTGTCTGAAATGAAGGGAAAAAAAGATTGGTGCCTCAGAGTTGACGATCTTCGAACTGAGATTTCATTTTTTTTAAAAAAAGGGGAGAATTAATTTCTTCTCCCCCAAAATCAGCCTAATTCTTAAATAACTTATAAATCATTGCTAGTGATTTCAGAATTTTAAGAATTAGGACAATGATTTTGATTGTCCTAAGCATCCTTGCCTCCAGTAAAAGCCTTCATTGGCTTGGCGCTTAGGTCAAAATCTTCTTGCACTTTTTGCTCTATTTGCTAGACTAAAATCACCCCCTTTAATCAGCGGTTTGCTAGACCGACAAGTGGGATTTTGATTGTCCAAAAAACCCTCTAACATGAGGGTTTTTTTATTTGAACTATTTTAAAAGTTCGTTAGATTGTTATTTCGTTTTTGAAGTATGAAAAATGTTTGTTAAGAAACGTTAAAATGGGGGTTTAGAGATTTTTTGCCATTGGAATACATCGGATCGCTTGTCCGTTGATAGAAATCGTCTCTGTTGTACCTATTTCTTTAAAACCATTTTTAAGATAAAATATTTTTGATGTAAGAGTAGATTCTAGCGTGATTTGCTTAACACTGTTTGCATATGCTTCAGACATTAATTTTTGTAATGACTTTGTTCCAAGATTTTTACCAGAAGCTATTGAAGTCAGATAAAGCCCCATGATATGAGCTTTCTTTACGTTATTGTCGGTGTAAAATTTTAATTGAGCATATCCCTCTATTGAATCATTAATTATAACAACATAGACAATATGATTAGTGATAGCGAACAGACGATGCTCTTCATTGTAAGGTCTGTGTCCCCACGCCTTGATTTCCGCTTCAGTGTAGTCCTTTGAACAGAGCTCTTGAATAGATCTCATATGAGCTTCATGAATACCGAGAGCATCTTGGGGTAAAGCTTTTCTAATAATATGATGATCGTTCATTCAAGAATCATATAGCGGTCTACACTATACGCATAGGTTGGTGCCCACCATGCAAAGATAGACGAACCACTGTTGTCGGTTGATTTATCATACTTGATCGAGTGGCAAGAGCCAAGAGTCGATTTGCGTGAGTTGGCAAAATTACGCTTTATAGATGGATGGTCTAGGCAACAATTAGCAGAACACTACGGGCGAACTGAAAACGCCATTCAGAATTATTTTCAGAAGATTAAAAAGAAAGGTTTTCTGAATTAAGCGGCCAAGCGGAAAGTTACTTCGTCATATTCAACGTGAGGACGCTTTACGACTCTACCGTCGACTTCAGAGGTTTTAACTTTGATTACCCCAATTTCCTCAAAAAATTGAATTGTCTTATTCAAGTTAGAGACATCGAGCTTGGTAAGTTTAGCAAGTTCGTAAACAGAGCGAGGTTTGTATACGATAATCGCTGAAAGAACAGGAATGTTACGAACAAAGCGGTTAAAGTCAGTTTTATTGTCAAAGCTAACTTCATACTCAGTATCACCACTAGTCTTTCCAGACATTACTTTCTTCGCAGCCTTTTTAAAATCTTCAAAAACCTGCTCGGTCGTTTTGCAAGACACTACTAATCTTTTCATACTTGTACTCCCATATGCTCCGTAACCAAACTTCTGAAATCATCAACAAGCTGATCAAGGTTTTTAAACTCATAAGGCATTTCTAATTCATCAATATGAATGTGTGGCCCTTTCGGGTGATGATTATCCATTAAGATTTTTTTTCCAGAAACTCGATCAACACAAATTAATCCCCACTTCAATTTATCAGGATACTGCTTTGAATTTTCAATTTCATGGACAGTAATTTCGATTGTAAATCGCTTTCTAAGGATAAATTTTTCGTGTCTGACGAGCTTTGCCTTCATATTGGTAATATAAACCAATATGGAGAAAGTGCCAAGGTTAATTTGAAAAAGGGCTGAAACGCACCCTTCGTTATTAAGATTTAACCGTCCAGCTTTGATTCGAAAAGCTAAAGAATTTGAAATATTAAGTGGTTATGAACTATTAGCTTAGTGCAAATGACAAGATCACCTAAATATGCTAGAAAATATTTATGGAAAAATTAATTTTTACGGCCAAAAGTAAAACAGACTTAGAACGATGTTATCCGGTAATGAAAGAGTTAAGACCTCATTTAAGTTATGAGGATTATATTTCAATCTATGAAGATTCTCATAAGTCTAATGGTTATGAAATTGTGGCAATCGAAGAGGATGGTCAAATTTTAGCTATTATGGGTTATCGATTTTTATCTGATTATGTTCGTGGCCAACATGTCTATGTTGACGATCTTGTAACCAGAGAGAATGTACGTTCAAGAGGTTTAGGTGCCGAGCTTTTAAAATTTGCTGAAAACATCTCAAAAATTTCTGGATGTAATTGTTTAAGATTATGTACTGGAATTGAGAATGAACTAGGAATGAGATTCTATGAAAGAAATGGCTGGATGAAGCGTGCTATTGCCTATACAAAAAAATTAAATTCCTAATTTAGCCATCACACTTTAAACCACTAGCTTTCTGTCAGACTTGAGTTTTGCAAAATAAAGAAAAAACGATCGGCTATCGCCTAAAAAACGATAGCCTTTTTTATGTCTAACTATCTTTTATCCCATAAATTTCAATTTATTTATTCTATTTTTGACTCACTGGGTAGTGATTATTGATTTCTCTCTATGGTTTAAATAAAAGTTCGGCCGGAATTTCCCGTGCTGATTTAAACCAACGGAGGATTATGACAAGAAAATGATTCATTTGAATGATCGACTGGACACCGATTCATTCAATTTAAAGGTAATTTGCTATTTTCGCAAATTAATTCAACACCACACTTCTCTTTTAAATGCACGTTCTGTGCAAGCGGATTTCTATTATCAAAATTGGAGGATTCATGGGCATAAGCATTTTTCAAATCGCTTTGAGCATAACTTTTTTTAGTGTTGGTTATTATTTCAAAGCTCGCTTTGAAATAAATCAGGAAAAAGAAATTACAAAACTTAAAAGTATCATTCAACAAATGGAGGAAGACCACAAAGAAGAATTGCGACTTCAAAAGTATAAACATCATCAACTAGAGCAAGTAAAATATTTTCTTGAACGTGACTTTTTAGAGTTCAAGGAAAAAGTAAAACTGGATCGCTTTGATAAAATTGAATCTATTAAGAATGAAAAAGATTCAGTCTCTAAGACATTAAAGCAATTTCTTTAGGAGGTAATAAATTTGATTAAACTTACAAAAAGAGATCAAGAACTTTTAAATGGACTTGCACAGTATGGAATGTTTTCAACAAAGATAATTATTGAAATGTATTTTAAGGGAATTAATTTTTCTACGGTTCTTCGTCGTCTTCGAAAACTTGAGGCAGAAAACTTTATCAAGCGTGTTGGAAAACTTGAGACTAACGAATTTCTTTGGGGCGTGACTTCTAAAGGTGGTGAACTAGTTGGACAGGAATTTTTCAAGACCCATTGGAGTAAGTCAATGCTGGAGCATGATCATAATCTTGTCT
>CAYWBR010000004.1:0-20278 GCA_964456675.1 uncultured Bacteriovorax sp.
TAGTTCGAGAGGGGGACATTCACATGAAAACTACTAAGCTTATGCTCTTAATGCTTTTTAGCCCAACTGCAATCATGGCTTATTATGGTACACCAAGCTTTAAACTCGAGGACGACCCGGACTACAGACAATACCAATTTGGCCAACAAGAATCAAAACGAAGATTAGCAGAAGCTGAACAACTTAGAATAAATAAAGAAAATGAAGTAAAAAAACTTGATCATGAGTTAGTAGAATTACGAAAACGTATTCAAGCGATTCCCTTGGATAAACAAAAACTTGAGCAAGAGAGAGCAACACTTCAATTACAAATACAAAATTTAAAATCAGAAATTTCTTTATTAGAAACAGGCTTTCAACAAATTAAAGCAACGGCTGATCAGTCACAAGCCGAATTCAAGTTTGCAAGAGCTACTTTAGAAACAACACAATTAGAGCTAGGTAATTTAAGCTCCACATGTGCATCTTCCCCTACTCCTGAATGCCAAAAAGAACTTGATAATAAAAAAATAGAAATTGTAAATCTTGAAACTGAATGGATTAAGATTCGCGATTTAAATAATTTAAATAAAGCAAAACTAGAAGAAGCTAAAAACCCACTTGATCGAAAACGTGGTGAATTGAAAACATCAGAAGCTCTATTGGTTTCCACAGAATCACGACTTGTAGAACTTCTAAAATTAGAGCAAAACTCTAATCAAAGAGAAAATCAACTCTTATCTGAACTTAACAATAGCAAGTCTGATCTACTCTTACTAATTAGAAAGCTAGATGAAGCTGAAAGAAGAATGGCCGATTCGTCACGAATTTTTAATCAATATAGAGATGACCTTATTCGTTCAATTGATCAAGTAAACCGTGAAGGTTATATTAACGGTGAAAGAGATGGGGATAATGACGGGATTGAATTATCTCGCAATCTAGGTCGTGATGTTGGTGTTCGCGATGGCTCAAATGATGGCTTAAAAGACGGAGAAAGAGCGGGACGCGAGCGCGATTATAACCGTGGCACTCAAGTAGGCGAAAGAGAAGGAAGTGAGCGCGGAAGAATTGAAGGAAATCGCGATGGAATAATTAGAGGAAAAGATGCAGGTCACATCGATGCAGGTAATCGCGAAGGAAAAATTGCAGGAATTGATCGCGCTAATAAATCAGATGCTGCAAAGGTTGGAGAACTACAAGGTAAAACTGATGGTTTAAATCGCGCCATTAGAACTGGTATGGAGATTGGAACGGCCAAGGGAGAAAAAGAAGGAATTGCTCTTTTTGAAAACACCGATCTCTCTCAAGTTGAATTAAAAGGACAATTTTTAGGAAGTTTCGAACGAAGAACCCCTTCAATGCCAGGCAATTATCAAGGTCCAAGATTTAATCCAAATCGCCCAGCTTCAAAAGAAGTATTTAGGCGAGCTTATTTAGATGGATACGTTTTTAAATATCGCGATGAAGTTGTCATTGAATTTTCGAGACGAATTGATGCCGAATATAACCAATCATACGATACGAGCTACCAAGATAATTACAAATTAGCGCTAGATCGTGAATACCGGGATACATACGAAGATGGAAGAAGATCACAAGATGCTAGGGCATATGCACGCGAATATAAACCAAGCTTTGATCGTGCATACCAAATCACATTTGATGAAACGACTCAAAATCCAAATAGATCTGATAGCGTTTTTAAAGAAGCCTACAGATCGATGGAAGCTCACGCTTACAATCAAAGATATGAGGAAATTAGAATTGACGTTTATACTCGTGTCGAAGCTGACACTTTTCAAAAAAATATTTTAGAAAGAACTGAAGAGTTCCGTCTAAAAAGACTGGCCGAAGTAAAAGCTCTCTACGAAAACCATCCCGTAGCGCAATACGTTTCTTCATCAATCCAAGATGGTGGAAATCAAGGCATAGCAAAACTTGATGGTCTCTACATGCCAGGTGAAAAAATAGTTCGTACTATAGTTATTAAAAACTTTGGAAAAAAAGAATTCATTGGTGCAAAAGCTCAATTTGTAACCGGCGAAGAAGTAGTACTACCAAACATTCCAGCTAGATCTGTTACAACAATTGTAGCAGGAGCTATTTCAACAATTCCTGCGAATACAAAAAATGGTTCAGCATATAAGGATCATATGCGTATTCAAGCACAAGCTAGCTCAAAGGATTCCGTTCAAACTCGACACTATGAAGACTTAAATAAATCACTTTTAAAAGCCCTTGATACAAAGGATGTTGTAGCTCAATACCCTCTACAATTATCAGGCTTAGCACTTAATGATTCTTTTGCACTCATAAATAAAAAGATCAATTTGAAAGCGACTTTATCAAATCTCTCTAAACGTGATTATGCTGATGAAGTGCAAGTTGATTTCGCCGGTTCATCAAATATTGTCTCTAAACCATTTAATACAATTAATGGTTTAAAAATGGGCTCGCTATCACTATCGGATGCTGAAATTTTAGTAGTAAACGAAAGTGACACTTACGTACCACTAAGAGTTCAAGGTGATCTACGTATTCGCGGAGTAAAGGTTGGTGAATTTACAAGTCCTCTAGATTTTATGGCCCGTTCTCCATACATTGAAAAAGCTGGAAAAGCAGTACTTGTAACGAACTCTAACATTAATACGCGTGACCTCATCGACACCTTAGACCGTTTTGGTGGGATCGCAGAAACTTCAGTATTAGATCTAGCACTCGCAAACTTAAATCAAACAATTTTGACAAATGGATTAACTGATAAAGCCGTAGTCATTATTGATGATGGTGCTGGATCAATTACTAAACTTTCTGAACCGTTGTTTAACAACTCAAAAAATACTGTTTTTGTACATGCAGATCAAAAACTTGAAAGCTTGAAAGTAGCAAGAAGCATGGGAGCATTTAAAGATAATCAAAGCTTTCCTTTTACTTTAGCGGGTACAAAAACTGAAAGAAGAATGTACTTCACCAACCCACATCGTGCAACAGCGTTAAAAGGCACGACAATGCACGTGCAATCAAGCTTAGAGAATGCCAAGACAGAGCTAGATTTGGTGTCTGATTTTGCTCAAACTAATGCCAACATTGTACTACGTGCAAAAAAAGAAATTAATCGAAACACTTTCTTCACAACTCAAAAAAGTATTCAAGTAGCAGCTATTAAATCCCTTGGTGAAATCATGAACGTATCAGTAGCGTATGATGAGTCTGGTGGGATCTTTAGACGTGATAAAAAATGGATCACTTATTTAGAAAACGAAGGAAGCTTAGTTCATAATCAAATGAAAGCTAACGCTAACGGTAATATAAGCGAAGAATCTGTGGGACTTCACTTAGCTGCAATCTCATTTAAGGATATTGTTTCTAACTCCTTAAGCTATTACCGTCCAGTTTCAAAAGATATGAAATTAAAAGTTAGATCAACAGTTAATGACATAACTAGCGACATGGAAGATAATTTTAAGAAGAAATTAAAATCATTTGACCGTGGATTGTATGACAAAGCCTATGCAAAATTTGATCAACATCGTCCGTTTGCCATCGATATTCCTGATCCTCATAATAACTAATATACAATTAATAGAAGCCTCTCCAAAGGAGGCTTCTATTATAAAAATTGCCATTTTAGATACTGGGTTTTGTCCAAATAACTTATCTCCCCATCCTAAAATAAAAATCCTTAAGCCTCACTTTTCAATGAGAGAATTTGCCATTGAATGTGATAAGCCAAATTACTCACAAAGGCGACTTCACGGTCACAAAGTTCTCGATGTCTTCATCAATAATTACAAGGGTACACAACTAATAGAAATTTTGCCGATCGTGGTTTTTGATCAAAACGGAGTTAGTCTAATAAAATATTGGCAAGATGCTATGCCAAAGCTTATCGAATTAAAAATCAACGAAGCTCTTTCTGCAACAGGAGTACCTCTTCAAGTGAAAAGTCGTGTAAGCCTTCCGAAGACCATACACTTCACGCTTGCATCTGGACGAATTGAACCTAACATAAAGAACATGGTGGCCCTTTTTCCTCAAGATTATTTGCCTAAAAAACAAGTTACAATAGTAGGAAGCCAAATAAAATTTGCTGAATCAAGTTTAAAAGACCCAAAGACATATAACCCTAAAAATGTCGATGTCTGGATTGATGAAGCTCCTGATGAAAATTTTAAAGGCTCCTCACGAGCTGTGGCCATTTATTTAGCGACCAAACTATCTCAAGCAACAAATTAGTTGATACTACTCATAATCAAACTGCTTAAATGTTTTGACTTCATTATTTTTAGTAAGACAAATTTCCTCTAATAAAAATATTTTTCTATTAAGTTGGTTTATAAAGAGTTGGAAATCTTGATGTGATTCAGAAATAGTTACTTTACTAGACGATATTTTTTTATTTATCCCTAAAACAACTAAGGCCATTAAATCTACGTGAACCTTGTTATTTAAAAAGTCGATCTCTAGGTTTTGAGTTGAAAACCCATAAACTTCTTTATTTAAAATAATTGTTTCGTTAGAGTGTTGCGGTTTATTTTCGCTTGTTATGCGATAATTATTGCATTTATGCTCGCTATTATATGAAACTACTACCGATGCCTTCGCCGTGCTTGCTAAAATTAAAGAAAGTATCATTAAACCAAAGATAGCTTTTAGAGATTTTTTCATAAAAACCCTCATACCTTTATCCAACTATTAATATGTTGTGATTGTGCCATGAGGGCAAAGAAAATTGTTATTTATCTCTTATACTCTTTAAAAAATTCAGGGGGTGACAAAAATTCATACACTCTCCCTAGGAAATTAAACGATAAGTAAGTGGAATGAAGATGCAAGCCCTCAGAATGCTCACCAATATCACCATAGAGAGGGTCCCCAACAATTGGGTACCCACGGCTACTTAATTGGATACGAATCTGGTGCATTCGACCTGTCTTAAGCTCAATTTCCACAATATTATCTGCTAAATTTTTGACATTTAACAAGGCGACATCCCCGCCTTTTTGTACCACCGTCTGCTTTTCTATTCCTTTCACTTTTACTTTTTTTAAGTAATCTTTTAAAAGTGTTGATTCAAACCAGCTTGGAATTCCCACTACTTTGGCCAGATAAATTTTTTTAAGTTCTTTTTCTTCGATGAGCGTCTGTAGTTCTTTATTTCTTTTTTCATTCAAACTAAAAAGCATAAGCCCCGACGTGTCTTTATCTAATCGATGAAGAAGAAATATGTCTTTATTAAACTTTTTATAATGAGCTTTTAATAGATCAAAAAGATTTTCCCGATTCTTATCTACGCTACCATGAGTAATAATTCCTTTGGACTTATTCACCACTGCAAACTCGTCATTTTCAAACACAATTTTAAACTTATCCATCAAAAAAAATGGGCCTAATCTTGGCCCATCTCCATTGTTTCATTTTCTTCTGTCTCTGGTGCAAAAGGTGTATCGGCCATATCTACACGATGGCGACATTTCGGACACTCTAACTGCGCCCCATTTTTCTTTGAATATTTTTCACCCATCACAGCGTATCCACACTTTGGACAGCCAAAGTTGTATGGCTTTGTCCACATTGCATTGTTACATTGTGGATAGTTTGAACATCCGTAAAATATTTTTCCATAGCGGCTTTTCTTCTCTGCAAATTTGCCAATTTTACACTCCGGACATGTAACATCAATTGTAAATGGTGCAGTTGTCATGCAAGTTGGATAATCTTCACATGCTAAAAACTTACCAAACTTACCTTTTTTAATGGCCATTCGTTTGCCACAAGTCGTGCATGGATCTTTAGCAAATTCTTTTTCAACAATTTCAAGAGTTCCATCACTTATTCTTTTGAAGTCTTCTGTTGAAGTACAATCTGGATAATTTGAACAAGCAAGGAACTGTCCGTTCTTACCCCATTTAATATGATATTCACCTGCACTACATTTACGACACTTTATTCCAGTTGGTGTTGCTTGTTTTTTTAAGTTTTTCATTTCTTCTTTAGCACGCTCTAGAGTTTCCTCAAAACCGCTCCAGAAATCTTTTAAAACTTTTTTCCAAGAAACATCGCCTTCTTCGATTTTATCTAAAAGTTCTTCTACTTTCGCTGTAAATTCCACATCCATTACTTCTGGAAATGATTCAACTAGCATTTTACAAACAACTTTTCCTAGTTCAGTAGGAATAAAGCGGTTTTCAATTTTTTCTACATAACCACGATCTTGAATATTTGAAATAATCGCAGCATAAGTAGAAGGACGGCCAATTCCCCCTTCTTCAAGTGCTTTAACAAGTGAAGCTTCTGAAAATCTTGGAGGTGGTGCTGTCCAGTGTTCTTCACTTGCAGCTTCTTTAGAAGCTTTAAATGTTTCACCTTCTTTTATATCAGGAAGAATGCCTGATTTTACTTCAGCTTCTTCATTTTCTTCATCATCTTTATCTTTGCCACGAGCTTTCTCAACTTGTGAATCTAGATATACCGTCCTAAAGCCAGGAAACTTTATTATAGATCCATTGCTTCTAAAAAAGTGCCCATTATTTTCAAATGTCACTGTCGTCTGATCTATAACAGCTGGAGACATCTGGCTGGAAATAAATTTGTTCCAGATCAGTTCATAGAGCTTGAATTGATCAGGATCTAAATCCCCTTTTACTTCTGCAGGAGTAAACTCTAAAGATGTTGGACGAATGGCCTCGTGGGCATCTTGAACTTTGCTCGTTCCTTTTTTCTTGTAAGTGATTTCTTCAGGTGATAAAAACTCTTTTCCGTACTCCGTCTTAATAAACTCACGAAGATTCTTCATCGCTTCCGGTTCAGTTCTTACAGAGTCCGTACGCATATAGGTAATCAAACCTTGAAGACCGTGGTCGCGAAGTTGTACCCCTTCATACAGCATCTGGGCAATCATCATGGTTTTCTTAGCTGTAAAACCAAGCTTGTTTGCAGCTTCCTGTTGAAGTTTTGAAGTTGTGAAAGGAGCTGTTGGATTTTGCTTTCTTTCGCGCTTTTTAACTTCTGTTACTTTGTAAGCTTTGCCTTTTGTATCATTAACAATTTTCGCTGCTAATTTTTCTGCGTTTGAGCCTTCTAATTCTGTCTTTTTTGCTGCATCTTCACCATAATAGCGAAACATAAAAGGGATATTTGCTTTATTCATTTCCCCTTGAATTGAAAACCACTTCTCAGGAGTAAATGCCTTTATTTCATCTTCTCTTTCTACAATAATTCTTAATGCAACTGATTGCACTCGTCCTGCTGAAATACCTCTTTGAATTTTATCCCAAAGAATGGGAGAAATTTTATAACCCACAAGTCGATCTAGAACACGTCTAGTTTTTTGAGAATCATACATATGTTGATTCAATTTTGTCGGATGCTCAATTGCATTTTTAACCGCAGACTTAGTTACGGCGTTAAAAACTACGCGATGAATATTTTTCTTTCTTCCAATTTCTTCTGCTAAATGGAAAGCGATCGCCTCTCCCTCGCGATCCATATCGGGGGCGAGATAGATTTGATTTGCATCTTTAGCTAGTTCTTGAATTCTTTCTATTTTATCTTTCTTTCCGGTAATGGGAACAAGGTCTAGGGCGAAATCGTCTTTAACATCAACACCTAATTTGGACTTAGGAAGATCTTTAATATGCCCGTTACTAGCAACAACTTGAAAACCACGACCTAAATACTTTTTAATGGTCTTAGCTTTTGAAGGAGACTCAACTACAACTAAATCGTACTCTCCAGCTGCTTTTTCAATAGCTTCAGAATCAGTTACCTTAATTACTTTGACCGCTTTAGTTTTCTTTTGAACTACTTCTTTTTTGGCAGATGCCTTGACCGGGACTCCCCCTTTCTTAGAGGGAGTCTTTTTGGTAACTTTCGTTGCGCACATATTAATAGCCTTATTTTATATCATTATAATTATTTTTTTTGACCAGTATTCAACATCTCATCTATTTCTTCAAGATCAAATTCAGTTAGCCCATACGGATTTTCTTTATTATTGATGTCTTCATCCATATATTTTTTTCCAACGTCTTTTTCAATCTCATTCACAGATTCAAAAGCATTTATATCTGGATCCCTAATTTTCTTTTCTTCTTCCTCTAAACTTTGATCTTCTAGTAATTTATCTTCATCAAGCTTAGATTCATTTAACTTTTTCTCTTGAGAGTTCAATTCATTTTCTAAACGATCCAACTCTTTTTCATCTCTATTTTCGTCTTTAATAATAGATTTTTCTCTCTCTTGACGCTCTAATTCTTCTAATTCATCTTCGGTGAGTTGAATTTTGTCTGCCTTTTTTAGAATATCTTGACTAATATCGTCCAAATTGAGCTCTACATCTAACTCATCCAAAGAAGCATTTTCGATTGCCTTAACATTTTTTAAAGAATCTTGATTCTTTACTCTCAACTCTCGCATCGCTTCTTCTTGCGTTTTGGTTAGTGAAATATTTCCAAATGCCATTTCATTTGAAGCTTTGGATACCAGTGCCGTCGCAAAATTATCTGTCAGATTAATTACAGTAAGCTCTCCAGTTTTGTAGGTTGGACTTGGAGTAATTCTGCGGTTCGTACCGCGGTCAACAAAAGAATATACTTCAAAAATGTTTCCAAGCTCAACTCCATCGGCACGCCCACGATCTAAGTAGATTACGTCACCATAGGAAATTCCCCCTGGTGAATCTCGGAATCCTCCAATAATTGCGGCTTCAATTGTGCGTCGAGAATATGTCCTAGCAATTTTTGAAATTTTTGGCGTATACACAGTGATGCGATCCTTTCTCTGCATTAATCCAGATTGCTCAATCACAACACATTCCCACAAATCATCTATTTTTTTTACGACTTTTATCTGTGCCGTTATTGAATATTGGTAGCCAGCACGATCGGACACTCTATGCTTAACCTCTCCCCCTGCACTATAGACAGAAAACAAATCCCCAGGTCTTACTTTCACGCCTTTTTCAAATTCAACATAGATGCTATCGAACCTATGAATAAAAACTGCTTCTTTTTTTGCAGCTTTTACTACCCCTAAATCTTGTAGCATATTAGTTGTAACGAAAGTATTAAGAAAAAATCCTTCTTTGTAATTGAAAACGATTCGAGAAGCTTTATCGAAACCGGATGCATCATACTCATCCCCCGGTTCTCTAATAGCGACCTCATTTACCGGTGGTTCATATTTTTCATGCTCATTATTGCGCTGATTTTTTTCTAATCGTTCAAGGTCTGAATAAGTCTCCTCTGAAGCAAATTGAAAATACACTCCTTGATCAATCAATTTTTTACGTTCATCGAGCCAACTTGGTTTTTCAAATTCACTATTGCTTGAGTAGTTCATTCCTTTCTTAGTCGATCTTACGGGCTCGTCATCTTGAAACTGGCCAACTTGCACATTTGGAACATTATCTGTTGAACCTAAATCAAACACTAAATTCGTTCCCGGTTCAATCTCATGGGGATTTGTTATCTGTGGATTCAATGACCAAATTTTTGAATAGTAAAAACCAGTACCAAAAAGCTTTTTCGATATTTTCCAAAGATAATCGCCTTTTTGCACTTCATATTTTTCTAATTTACTTTTTGAATTTAAATCTTCCCATTCTTTGGGAGATATTTTTCCTTGTACAAATTTTGATAATTTCAATAGATCTTTTTCTTCATTTCCTGTATCAAAATTTAATGTGTCATCGGGAACAATCTCAGCTTTTTCTTCGCCCTTTTGGCCAGCTATGACTTTGTTTTCTTCTTTTAAATTTAATGTCCCTGTATTTTTTAAAGGAGTATCTTCCTTATCAATGTTATTAGCTTGCTTATCCTCAAGCTTTTTTTCGTTATTTTTAAAAAGATTATCTCCGATATCCTCTTTAAGCGTTTCAAGATCATCTTTTTCTTCCAACGAAGATAATTCTGGCAAATCATTTCCCGTATCAATCTCACTTTGTTTGACTGATTCAAGGACATTTATTTCTTCTAAATCGTTAGCAATGGATTCATCTACTTGAGCATAAGGCTGCAAAGGATTTATTAATAATGTAGCCCCCGCCACCCATACACGAGAATAATACTTTATTCTATTCATTAACCCGCCTCAAAAAAATCATGGAGTAAGGAATAATATTTTGCTTGTTTCTCAGGTTGTTTTAATTTTTCAGCACAAGCAACCAACTTCCCTAGTACTTTTAAAACCAAACCACTGAATGCATGCTTTGATAAAATTTCTTCATATACCTGCATTGATAGATCGAACTCTCCTTGATTAAAGAGTAAATCTCCAAGCATTAATTTTGCACGAACTTGAATTTGTTTTTCTTGGGAATTTTCCAACATTTTTAATATTTTTAACGCTTCTTCAAATTTGTTAGCTCGTATTAAATTTGCAACCTCTCGCATTTGAACAATTTGTTCATCAACGTCATCCGTATACATGACTTCTTTTACTGCAAATGACATTGGTGCTGCTTCCGGAGCATCGGCATGAACGCTATCGTTTTTCTTGTCGGGAAAACTATTATCAATTTTATTAACTAACTCTGATGGATCAAGTGAAGTTGATTCTTGCCCAAGCATAGGTTTGATGCTGCCATCTTCAGTATTGGATGGTAAATTGGCAACGGAAGCAATTTGCTCTGGATCCCCACTTCCCTTGCTACTTTTTGATTTCTCTAGTAGCTCTTGATATTTTCTAGAAAGTTCTTCGTATTGAGCTTTAGTCACCATTTCATCAGCGCCATTTGATTTAACAGCAGTAGCACTCTCCTCATCTCGATGTGCCAGAAGCTGCGAGCAAGACGTCAATAAAACGGACAGAAGAATTAAAAAATAGGTAGTTTTATTTGTGCTAGAAATCCATTTCACTTGATCGTCCTCCATGACATATTAAGCATTCGAAAATAGGCACTTAATACCATTCTAATTCAACTAAGAATTGTGTCAATGAAAAGCCCACTAGAGTTTTTGCATATAATGATATAAAAAGATCAAATTACTCAACATACAAATTATGGCACACAAGGCTTAAGTTATGACCGAACAAAATAATCAAGAATCACTTCTTTCAAAAAGCCTCTTTCACTATGTAATTAGGTTGGATAAAAAAGACTCTGCTTTTTTTTATTTTCACTTCGAAGCTTGCGAAGGGCTTTGTTTTTACTCCACACTCACCTTTAATCCCCATGATCAATTTCGCGACATAGATCTTAAAGGAGATATCCGACTAAAAAAAGAGGTTGATCACCACCTAAATCAGTTGAGCTATAAATTTTCACTTACCTATCTTGTTGCTGAAGTATTAGAATTTTAACACAGCTTTTACTGAGGTTTTATATGAAGACTACTGGATTTTTTTTCTTTTCAATTTGTTGTCTATTAATTCTTTTTTCATGCGCAAGAAATCCCGTAAATGACAAACGAATGTTTTTGTTAACAAGTGAAGAATCTGAAAATTCAAATGGTGCCGAAGCTTATAAAGAAATACTCAGTAAAGAAAAAATTTTAATCGATTCAAAAAACTCGAAAATGGTCGAAGAAATAGGTATCACCATGTCAAAATTAGTAGCTAAGTCTAATTTTTCTTGGGAATTTAAAACCATTGATTCGCCAAATAATCCAAACGCCTTTTGTCTTCCTGGTGGTAAAGTCGCCGTCTACACCGGTATTTTTAAGTATGCGCAAAATGAAGCGGCACTAGCTGCCGTAATGGGACATGAAATTGCCCATGCACTTCTTAGACATGGTGGACAAAGAATGAGTCAACAAATGGCAACGAATGCTACAATGGCAGGACTTGCAATAGTGGGATTGGCGAAACTAGATTCAACAAAAAAAACAATGGTACTCGCGGCCCTTGGCGCAGGAGCAACCTATGGGGTTATCCTACCTTTTTCAAGAAGTCACGAGACAGAAGCGGATGAACTAGGCTTAGAACTTATGGCAAAAGCTGGCTATGATCCAAGCGAAGCAATTAATTTCTGGGACAGATTTTCTCGAGCAGATGGCGGAAAATCCCCTCCTGAATTTTTATCTACTCACCCAAACTCGGCAAAAAGGCGAGAGCATTTGAGAAGTTTACTGCCAAGAGTTCTTCCCTACTACGAAGCCTCGAAAAAAAAAGGATTGGGTAGGAATTTATTCTAGGGTTTAATAAAGATATAACTTTCTAAATTACTATCAATTCGCATAAGATTTAAAAAATTAGATTGATGATTAACGTGGTAATAAGCTTTATAGCTTTCCATACCAACAATAAACGGGTTAAAAAGACCAAATTTTCCAACTTCTTTATCACTAAATTGACAGCCAACTCCACCTACTTTTGCATAGGAATTATCTTTAATTTCTAGAAACGTTGAATTGATTCTTCGAGCTTCGAGACAATTTTCATTGTCAATCCAATTATTAACATCGAGTTTTGATTCAGCAACCCAAACCTTAGTAGTCTTTGAACGGCCGAAACGAGCTTCTGCCTTAGTTACAATTTTCAACTGAAACGCTTGTAAAATTGCGTCATAGTCTTCAACTGTAATTGTGATATTTTCGTAAACTTTTTTATTAGTTTCATCTATTTTAACATGCAAAAATTTAACATTATCACCAATATTATAAGCAAAAGAATGAAGTGAAGTTAGTAAAGTAATTCCTAAAATTAAATTTTTCATAACAACCTCTATGTAAATTAATTTACTTTTCGGGATATTTATTTTCAAACTTAAAATTTACTTTATCTAACTTCGATAAGACTTAAGTAGTTAAAAAGTGATTTTATTACTTTTTCACTTTTGTCGGTTTTTTCTTTTTAACCGGTTCAATTTTTACTTCAGGAACTTCTATTTTGACATAAATTGGTAAATGATCCGAAAAGCCCATTTCATCTTTTAAATTCTTTTCGTGTTTAAAAGATTTAGGGACAAAAAATGGAACAAACGTTTTTGGATCATCTCCTTTACCAATAGTCCATTCACGCAAAACGACTTTAGGCATATGTATTCTAAAGCTCTCTGGTAATACTTCTAATTCTTTACCATCTATAAGATTTGGAGAATAAAAAATCCGATCTAACATATTCCACTGTTTTCCTTTGGCATAGAAGTAACTACCTTTGGGCATTTTTGCCATTTCATCACTGCTAACTTTTCCACTTTTTACCATATTTTCATGGCCATCAATCATAAAGCCATCTTTTTGAAGGACCGTTAAAAATGGGTGCGGGTTGTTTTCAGGAATTGTATTGAAGTCACCGATGGCAACAAAGCTCATAGTAGGTGTTTTGGCCTGAATTTCTTTGATTCTATTAGTTAGTTTTTCTGCGGCTTTAATTCTCCATGAATCAGGGTTTGACAAACTTGGCCAGTGATTAACAAAAATTGTTAATGGATATTTTCCATCGATTAAAAATTCAACTTCCAAAATATTTCGCGAAGGTCTTTCTACTTCTACGACATGCTCATTTCTAGATATTTTTTTTATAGAATCTGACTCAGTGAAAATGAGAGCAACGTCAACTCCTCTTTCATCTGGAGACTCTGTCACTTCAGCACTGGAATAGCCTAATTTTTTGGCCAATCGCTCTACAACTTCTTTATTCTCAACTTCAATTAGACCTAAAAAATCAGGTTTAGAATTTTTTTCTGATTCTATGGCAGTTTTTATATTATCTAGTTTCCATTCAACCTTTTCATCAGTCCAATTGGTTTCGTAACACTCACGCTTTCTAAATTTAGCAACATTTCTACAGCCCGACTCTTTGTTTGGGTGATCTTTAGGCAAATAAGCAAAATCTTCTTTGGCTTTTCCATTGATCACATCCGGTTTTGCATCAAATAAGTTTTCAACATTATAAGACATAATTTCAAATGTTTTAGCACTTACTCCAAGACAAATAAAAAAACATAAGATAACAATGCCCGCAATTTTACTGATATTCATAATCCCTCCAAAGTGCTCACATTATAACGAAGCTAACTAAAGTTATGAAGAAAATTATGTATTTTCAGCTATCCAATTATACACATCATCGTGGTGAGTTTTTGTTTTAACATCGTCCACAATATGAACTAATTTTCCACCAGGGGCGATAATAAACGAGGTTCTAACAACTCCCATATACTCTCTTCCCATAAATTTTTTTAATGCCCAGACGCCATACTTCTCTGCAACTGAATGATCTGCATCCGACAAAAGATCAAAATTTAGAAGTTCTTTCTCTATAAATTTAATTAAGCGCCTTGGTTCATCTGGGCTTATTCCCAAAACCACGATATTTTTTTTCTTAAAATCTTTCATTTTACCTTTAATTCCACATGCCTGAACCGTACAACCTGGGGTCATTGCCTTTGGATAAAAATAGATAACCACCCACGATTTTTTATAATCAGTAAGCGTAACCTCCACCCCTTGTTGATTAAGTAGTGTAAATTTTGGTGCTAAATTTCCAACTTTGGGAAAACTCATAAAAATCCTTTAGAATCTCACTAATGGGCAGACTCTCTAAATAACAACAATAGCTAACAATTATTAAAAAACACTTTTTTGTCAATTTCCAAGGTAAGTGCGATTAAGATATACTGCACTTAGGAGAATTATTATGAGCATTGACCCTATTTTTATAACGCGTATCTTTATCGCTTTTTTACTACTTAAAACGTTGGTTCAATCCTACCTAGATTGGAGACAAGTAGACACTCTTACTAAAAACCGAAACAACGTCCCAGAAGATTTTAATGACATCATCCCACTTGCCGATCACCAAAAAGCAATCGATTACACATTGGAAAAAATTAAAACAGGTCGATTCTTTCGTACTTTTAATACAGTCATTTTATTGTTTTGGACCCTAGGTAATGGCTTAGAATTTATTCATCGATCAGTTGTACCATTCGGATTTGGCCCCATAATCACGGGTCTTTTCTTTTTTGCTATCCTTGGAATTATTTCAGGAATATTGGGTCTACCTGAAACACTTTACTCGACCTTTGTCTTAGAAGAAAAATATGGCTTTAACAAAATGGACTGGAAAACTTTTTTAAGCGACTCAGTGAAAGGTTTAGTACTTTCTCTTGTGATTGGTTTTCCGCTTTTAGCACTTATATTGTTTATGATGGAAAATCTATCTCACTCATGGTGGTTCTATGCATTTATAGTAATAGTCCTATTCCAACTATTAATGATTTTTATATTCCCAACATACATCGCACCTCTATTTAATAAGTTTACTCCACTTGAAGACGAAACTCTAAAAGATCGCGTGGTAAAACTTTTAGAGAGATGTGACTTTAAGGCTTCGGGGCTTTTTGTCATGGATGCTTCCAAAAGAACAGGGCACGGTAATGCGTATTTTACGGGTTTTGGGAAAAATAAACGTATCGTTTTTTTTGATACGCTTTTAAAAAACCTAGACCATGAAGAAGTTGAAGCAATCTTAGCTCATGAGCTTGGACACTTTAAGCGCTTTCATATTTACAAGATGGTTATTGTTTCTTGGATTAGTCTTTTTGTAGGATTATTTGTTTTAAACCTTTTAATGAAAACCCCTAGCTTCTACACTGGTCATGGTGTACTTTCACAGACCCACTATACAACTTTAGCACTTTTTTCAATGGTGTCTGGAATTTATACTTTTATGTCGACTCCACTTTCTAATTATTTTTCTAGAAAACACGAGTATGAAGCAGATCATTTTGCAAGTCTGACCTCAAAAAAAGAAAAACTTATTTCTTCACTTTTAAAACTGTACAAGGACAACGCTTCTTCAACAGTGCAAGATTCTTTATATAGTAGCTTCTATCATTCACATCCGAATGCTAAAGATAGGATATTTGCTTTAAAAAAATTGTAAATTAAGCTTGTTCGTGTATCTCACTCCAGTCTATTGGGTCTTTAATTTTTATTCCCAATAAACTGGAATTTGCTAAATGTGGACTGCTGTTTTGTAGATAAACAATCTTACCGTTTACCGTTATAATGCTCGCCTTGTGAGTTTCAAAAGTAATTTGTATATTTTCCATCAAACGAACAATATGAAAGTGCTTTTTAGGGACATGAAGTGCCGCACCTTCCAAACTGTAATCATAAAGATAAGCTTTCAATTTATTTTTTTTATCGTCGGTGTGATAAATAAATACTTTTAAATTATTACCAACATACTTTGCCCGATGATTTAGTCGCTTTTCATTGTATACAATTTCTTTGGGGTATTCGGTTTCAATAAACGTACCTGTTTTAGACGGTCTAAATGATTTCACTAATAACTTTAAAGAAATTTCAAAATCTAGTGGTGTTAAATAAATTTCTCGATCAGTAATTTCAGGTAACATATCTTCACTAAAAAAAACTAATGCATCAGTTTTTATTTCAATAAACATCACATTTTGATTTAGTTTAACACGTTTTCCATTTTGGTTTTTCCAAAGTAAAAGCAATGAATTATCTTTATGCTTTTTCTTTAAAAAATTTTGAATAACTTCATGGTCGCTAGATTTAACATAATTCATCCGTAAATTTTATCGAACAAAAGAAGACAAATCTATTTAAGATAAATTAAGGTAAGTATTTCTCACGTTATCTCTGTCATAGTTCTATTTTTTCTATCTCCATTAATTTGTTTTTAATATTTATTCCCCCCGAAAAACCACCAATGCCATTGGCGGCAAGTATTCTATGACAAGGAATAATAATGGCCAGAGGATTTTTTCCAACAGCACTCCCAACAGCTCGAGCGTAATTTTTTCCACCAACCTTTGAAGCCAATTCACCATAGCTTAAAGATTTACCATAGGGTATTTTTTGAAGTTCAATCCAAACTTTTTTTTGAAATTCTGTTCCTCTTGCTTCAAATGGAATCGAAAATTTTTCTAAAGTCCCACTAAAATATTCATTTAATTCACTTTTGGCCTTTAAAAGAATTAGATTTGATGTCTGATTGCCTGATTTTTTTTTAGTAAAATCTAAGAAAAGTAAAAATTTTTCATTTGCACGAAGTAATATCGGACCAATGGGACTATTTATAACTAATTCTTCAATAACTTCATTGTCTATATTATTTGCACTCACTGTTTCAATACCCATTCTGATCTTAAAATTGCGTAACATTTAAGTGTTCTAAATTTTTCTTTCACATACATTAAGTTTCTAAAAGTGCCTTCATAGGTCATTCCAGCTTTCTCCATGACCTTTCCACTTGCAGAATTTTC
Source organism: uncultured Bacteriovorax sp. (assembly GCA_964456675.1). Taxonomy (GTDB): domain Bacteria; phylum Bdellovibrionota; class Bacteriovoracia; order Bacteriovoracales; family Bacteriovoracaceae; genus Bacteriovorax. Next base: position 17,171 of record CAYWBR010000004.1, read on the forward strand.
CACCATACAACGAGCTTGCAATCTTTCATAGGGAAGATTGCTAAAAGAAAAATCAATCATGGCCACAAGAGCTTCTGTCATAATTCCCCTCCCCCAATAATCGGAATGAAGAGCATAGCCAAATTCGGCAGTGAAAGACTTACTACCGCTCGTAAATACTCCGATCGTGCCAATAACTTTATCGTCACCATTTTCTTTTATTGTAATCCCCATTGGCTCGAACATACCTTGTGCATAATTTTTTTTAGCATATTCATAAAAACGTTTAGTATCCTCTAGCGTTTCATGAGCATTAAACGTTACATATTCTGCCACTTCATCACGACTTGCATATTCAAAAATGGCAGGTAGATCTACTTCACGCACTGGACGTATAACTAATCGATCTGTTTCCAATCTGAAATCCATACTCATTGGGATGTAATCTTCTTTAAGTGGAAAAATCTCGCAAAATTCCTTAAACAATTCTTCAATTTCGGGAGTAAATGATGAGTATGAATTAGAATCAATATCTAACTCTGCAACAAATTCACCTTTGGTGTTTTTAATGGGGATGACTAATTCTGATTTGGTCTTTAATGAGCAAGCAATATGTCGAGAGTCAGCATGTACATCATTTAAATTTACTACTCTCTCTTCCCTTAAAGCCAATCCACACATTCCGCGATCAAGTGGAATTCTCGTATGCTCTGTCGGCTCTCCGATAAAAGGACCCAAAACTAAATCCGTATTATCTGCACCATTTAAATAACTATCTTTGAAATAGACTCCAATCCAGCTACAAACTTCAGGTCTTAATGCTTTGGCCCTAATTATCCATTCATATACAGCTAAAAAATATTGATCCATAAACTATTCCTTAATTGCTTTCACTGAATAAAACTTCATTAAAGATGGTTTTCAAGTGTTCAAAATATGGTTTTCTATATTTTTCAATTTCATTATGAATTTCATGATAGGCACCATCGATTACTTTGACATTGAAAGATTTATCAACCATTGAGAAATATTCTGCTATGGCATTAGCCCCTACAACTCTATCCGAAGAACCATAAGAGACATAAGCTGGACACTTAATTCTTAAAGGTCTAGAAAATGTTTCTTTCGCGGTTTTCACTAATTCCAAGAGAAGTTTAGAGTGAAGCCCTAAAGCATTTAATTCATCTGCTACGTAAGCCTCCTGCACTCTTGGATCGTGAGAAAGAGCTTTCAAGTCAACGAGACCTCTTACGGGAATGCTGTACGGTAAATTAATTGCTCCTTTAAAAAATCCAATCGGTAAGACTTTTAAAATCAAGTCTAAAAAACCATGTGCTCCAACAGGTGGCGCATTAACAATAATCCTTTCTGGATAAAATTCATCTTCCACGTAATTTTGCATAAAACTACATGTAATAAGTGCTCCCATGGAGTGACCAAATAGAATATAGCGATTCATGCGATACTTGCTTGCTAAAAAACGAATAATTTCTTTTAGGTCTTCCATATAAAGTGAAAAATCTTCGATATAAGCTTTTTTCCCATCCGACTTGCCATGACCTCTTAAATCATATTGAAAGACATTGAAATCGTGACCGAATAATTCAGGTATGTACTGATGGCGCCCATGATGTTCACCAATACCATGAGTTGCAATGATCCAGACTGGACTTCCCATTTCTTTGATTTTGACGAAGAGCTCTCTTCCATCACGCATCTTCATTTTTCTTTCTTCCATAAACATGAAAACCTCAACTGCCGAAATAAGTCGTTAAACAGTTAAAGTGTAACTTGAAAGAGAGATTCGGAAAAGAAAAACTTAAAATAAGTGACTATTTTAACCATTGAGTTTTTGACTGAAATTCTAAATTTAAATAATCAAAATTTGGCATTGGCTTAAAGGGATTACTAATATTGATTCCTGAATAACGCTTCTCAATAGTTTTTTGAGATTCAGTAAAACCAAAAAATTGAATCGGACTTGATGATTTGTTTTCATGAATTTTTAAATCTTTTGTCCGATGTATTTGCTTTGACTCGCCTAAATTTTTACCTGTTTTAGGGTCAATAAAACGAATTTCAATAGATCGGATATGGGGGTAAAAAGGAGCTATTCTTAATAGCTTATTTACTTTCAAAGCAACCTCACCATCTTTAAGATAAGTTGAATTTATTTGATTTTTAAAGCTTGGTAAAATTCGTTCTAAGTCGGTTTTGTTTTTATTATTCACACTTACAATTGCGATCGCTTCATTCGGAAATGGAGAACGCATTTGAATTAATGGCGATACCGTTTTAAAATCAGCCTCCGTAATATTAAGCTTATCTAACAATGTTCTCGCTAAGTCAGTAATACGGTCATTGATTTTTTCTTGTTCTAATACTCTTAAGAAACCACCTAGGTCTATGAGTCGCTCATCATCCATTGAAAATTTCTGCCACTTTCTATTAAGCAAATTTCGTGTTTCGCTATTTAGTTTATTTAATTCTTCTTTTATTTTTTTTAAATCACTCAATACGAAATCTAATTTCGAGTTATCATAAAGAGAAAAAACAGCACTTGAAGAGTTAACTGACTTAGAATTTTTCCCTTGTTCGATTGTAGAATAGCTAGATAGAAATTTAACTAACAATTGCGATGCTATCTTTTTAATTGAAGTCTCTTTTTCATTGCCTTCATTTGCCATGATTGCAAGAGAGTCTAATACTTCAAAGGGTTGACCTTGGCTAAATTCTGATTCCGAACTTGCCATTGAAAACTTTGAAAGTTCCCTCATTTCATATAAAAACTCAACATTTCCTAAAAAACAAGAATCATAGATAATCAAATCAATTTTTTGGCCATTTCGATCTTTGATAAATTGCTTTATTTCGTTTTTAATCAGATTAAATTCCCTATCTTTAAAACCTGTCGCCCCCTCACCATGTCCATATAAAAACAAAATCTTTAAAGAGTTTGCTTTCTTAAAACCCTCTTTTAATATTTTGTTCATGACTCCATGTTGATCAATTGTACCAGTGCTAAGTTTTTTAAATGTACCGGGAATCTTGAAGTTTGAATTAAAATAATCCTCACTAAATAAATAATTTGCAGTGACACCTTTTCCATTAGCACCAGGGGAATAGATA